>NZ_JBFWIR010000005.1:0-65388 GCF_050255895.1 Parachlamydia sp. | reverse complement strand
AACCTATAGATAATATGCTCTGTTTTATCGTACTGCTAGATTTTTTAAAAGAACAAATCACCTCAGGATGACACCAATAAAACGTCTGTGGCTTTATTTAGCAGAAATCATACCGCAGTTTTCCACTTTCGGATATTATAAACATCGTAAAAATAAGGCGCTAAAATTTGATCCATTTTGGACGCCGCTTTAAGAACATCCATGGATTCCACTGTGACTTCTTCAAGACCCACTGCTTGAACAAGTGCTTGTACCTTGGAAAGATCTTCATTCCTTACAAACAACACTTGAGCCTCTTTCGCTAATTCAATGCCGCCCATATAAACCTCTTCACTTTCTTCGTATGCGGGATTCAAATCATACGTAATTCCTTGGCGATTCTTTGAGGCAACCACAACCCCAATTTTAGCTAATTCTTGATCTTCAGGATCAATAACCTCCGCTTCAAGCCCAAAAATCGATTCAAGCTCTTCAAAGGATTTCATGTAATTGTAAAAGGAAACTCCGTAGCACAATTGCATACGCGCGAAAAGCACATCAGCATTTTCATCGAACATTTTTTGTATTCCAGCACGAATTTCTGCAATCTTTTTGATGATCAATTCTTTATCTTGCTCAAATGTTTCCGGCTGTAATTTCTTAATCCGCTTTAAAGCTTCAACAGTACGTCCAAGTGAAGCGGCATCTAAAAAATCTCGGTGGGTCTTAAAGCTCAATTCTGTTGTGAGAAATTTTTGGTAACGATTGAGTTCAGCTTCTAAATCAAAACTGAAAGATTTAGCATACTTAATACTTCTAGAAGCCGAGGACAAACCTACACCAGAAAGAAAGCGTTGGTTAATTCCATTCACGCCTGCTCCATCGCTCAATTCACCCGATAAGGTTTGCACTTGAAGTTGTCGCAACGCTCCCACACAAAGCAACTTGTTATTCGTTTTTTCACAAGCAGATTTAATCACATTGGCTTTTGTCCCGTGCAGCCAACTTAAATTCAGGTAAGCTAGCGCTTTTTTCACAACTTCTTGGGAAATTTCTTGAATTTCCGCTGAATTTTCTATCATGCTCGCAATTTTATCGTGCTTAGAAGCAAGCTTAATTTGCCTTCTTAATTTTTTGAGTAAAAACAAGACAACAACATGTTTTTCCTTTTCACTTGCAGAGACGCTCTCTCCTTGCAAGAGATAACAGCTCGGCTTATGTATTGAATGGACTCCGTCAAAGAAACAATTCTCTTCCATATAATCTCGATAAACAGGGATGGAGGCCTCATTCGTATGCGCTCGCAGAAAAAAAGCTAATGCCTTATAAACATTTCGAGCATGATCGATTTTTTCTTGCGAACGTGGATGATCTAAAATCCCCTGGAGAGCTGAGTGGATATTTTGAATCACATTATCCTGAGACTGGAAATAAGTTGAGCAACTTTGAAGAGATTCATCTAATTCTTTCTTTGCTTCGAAAAAATGCTGAGAATACCTTGGCTTAAGCTGAGTGAAAACATTCCCTAAAACATCTTCATTTTTTTTTGAAAAAGTCTCTAAACAAGCTTTATATACGGCCGCATTTCTTTTTTCTGGGGGAACTTGGCTTGCGAGCTCGATGATTTTGAAGGTGTGCTTTTTCCGATGTTGATGTTTAATAATCAAGGCTCCCACAGGTAATGCGATCGAGATATAGGAAAACATTTTTAACGCAAGTAATACAAAATTTGTTTTTTTAACTTTGGCTTCAAGCACCATAGTATTCTCGCTCATCATCCTTACTTGATAAGTCTTATTGCCGACACGCAGATAATTTTCAGCAGCCTGCCATAGCGGGTGATTTGTAAATGCATTAATTCCAGAAATAGACTTATTAAAATTCATAGAATTCCTTTTTTATTAAACTTAAACAAAAAGTTATAATTAATTTATGAGTTTATCTCAATCACTTACTCCTTCTATTTTATCAATTTTCATAAAATTTTAAAAATTCAGATTTCTGAAATTGAAAACATTCAAAATTTCAGATATAATTTATTTAGATAAAGAAGGGGAAATTTATGCATACATATCGAATGGATTTTAATGAATTTAATAAGAAATTATCAGATTTCGATCCTAATAAGGAACTGCAAAAAAATGGTATTCTAAATCTTTTCAATAAAAAGGTGAAAATTAAGATCGTAAATCCTAATGAAAAACCGCCCTCTTTTATTCAAAAAATCATCAACTTCGTAACTTTTAAATCTTCAGGTTATAGCAAGACATTTCGATTTGATCAAAAAGCTCTTTTAAATAAGCTGAATGCGAGCTCTTCTGATTCTCAAAATCTCGCCGCAATTTTCATGGAAAAGGTATGTGGAGAGGTCAAGCCCTCACCTAAATGGGATGTGATTGTTCAAAAACATCAACCCCCTCTGAGGCGTCGCCAATCAGAAATAAATGGATGGATTGAAACAATTATTACTGGCTTAAAGAGACACAAAGAAACATCTTGCCATTACGATAAAGTTTATTGTTTTTTTCAAAGCGGTGACCAATCGGATATCATCTTTGGTCACGATGGGCAATGGGATCCTAATCTAGCCTTAAACCTGACTCCCGAAGAAAAATCTAAAATTTTAATTCTACTCGTTCCTAGAGATAAAAATACTGAAAAAAAATTTCTTGGTGAAGTCTACCTCAATGCCTTTTTACATGCAAATGGCATGCATGCTGGTATGGATGCTAAGGTATTCAGCTTAAAAGATTTTCATGAAATTCAAAGAGGAAAATTACCTAAAAGTTTTTCTGAAGCCTTTCAGTCCTAAGTTACACACCATGATTATTCCTCAACGGATCTGAAGAATAATCATTTATTTGCATGCGTAATTATTCTACATCAAAGATTTCTTCGCTAAGACCAATGGATTGATTTGAAGAAGGAAATTCGACTGCAGCACCGTCGCGACAGCACCGGTTTTGTCTTCTTTGAGCTCTTTGCCAACGGCTGTAGCGCATTTCCGCTCTACGACGCACGTTGTCTTGATTTTGAAGATACAAACTTCTCTGATCTCGCTCTTTGGAATTCCGATCTGCCACTTCTTCATCATGAATATGCTCTTCTTCTTCAACCTCTTCTTTAGGTTTTTCTTTAGAAACATCTTCACTAAAAACGATTGAAGAACATGCGCATAACCCAATAACCATCCAAAGAATGATTTTTTTTCTCATATTTTCCTCCAATGGCTTGAGTTTTAAATTAAGAGGCTTTAGCTAGGGCATCCTCTAGATTATGAAAAAATTTGAATGAATCATTCACTTTTGCTAAGACGAATTCGTGCTTTAAACTGCGACTGAGACCGCAAATTTTCAAAGGTTTGTGATGAGATTTTAAATAATTCCTTAGTTGCAGCAAAAATCCGAATGCTCGACTATCAATTGCTGTACAGTAAGTAAAATCTAAGATGCACCCCTTATCTTCGATCATGGGTATCCAGCTAGCTAGATAGCTTGTGTAATTGAACTGATTTCCCATCGTTCCGAAAAACGTGACAATAACATGTGCATGTTTTTGCTGGATCGAAAGGTAGAGATGATCTCTAACGCTTTCTTTTTCACAAAAATGGGGAATAAACTGGGGCGGAGTATCAAAGAAATGGGGCGATAACAGGGGCCAAATGCGCTGCAATTTAAATAAGTATTTCAGATGAGATGCCAATCCCCAACAATAGATTTCTTTTTTTTCTTTCCAAACCCTCGTCATCATTTGAATCAAAAAATTAAGTCCCTCTAAATCGAAGTAAACAACATCACGCCAATCAAAGATAAGGCAAGGGTGGCCAAATGCATCCTTTAGTTGACGCATAATTTGATCACTGGCACTCCGATTCAATATGGGAGGAAGCTGAAAGACAACAAAGCTTTGTTCGGACGAAAGAAATAAAAGAGGATCTTTAACACTTGCGTCGACAGAGTTAGCAATTTTATGTCGATAAAATAAGCTTAACAAATTCTGGTAGCCGATCAAGGGAAGGGTCAGCAAGGAAAATTTCACCGTCCCCAGAGTCCTTTGCCACAAGCTCGGTATTTTTTGTGGAAAAGTCTCATCTATTTCGGAAAAGTGAAATGCATCTCCCGTTCCGATTGTCACAGGAGCTTTTAAACGCTGGTTAACACGTTTAAACCATATTTCCTGTTTCGGGCTGCCCAAATGGATCCAAATTAAATCAGGAGCAGCTTTATTAATATCTTCGACGATGACATTATCCAAATCATCCATATGAGCGAGGCTCTCACCTTCAAGACGTACTTGAGGACATTCGATTCCTGCAATTTGAATTCCTGGATAATTTCTTTTAAGGCCATTTGCAAAGGCCCTAACTTCTACCTCATTTCCTCCTAGAAAGAAAATGGACTTTTTTTTATTTGCTAATTCTTTTATTAACTGAGATAAAAATACGTTCCCATCGATCGTCTCTTTAAAGGGATTTCCTAATATTTTGCTTAACCACGCCAGTGAGCGATCCGTTGGCAAAACGAGAAATGATTTAAAAACCATCGCTAATAGTTCACGGTTCTCGATGGTTTCTAAGCCCCATCCCCAAATTTGCATGAGTTTTTCCATGTCCATAAAGCACACATAATGGGAAACTTTTTGGGCTGCAGGAGTGTCCATCGCTTTCAGAATGACTTGGACTGCTTCTTCTTGCGTTAAGTCACTGACAGGAATTCCCAGCAAAATAAGAGCTCGAGGATGCATGGTCTCTTTCCTCAATTTAATTTGAATTGCAACAAACATGTTTTGCGCAAAGAAAAATCTACAAGATGTTCTCTTATAAACTGACTATTGCAAAAAAATAAGTTGATTGCAAGATAGGGGATTATCTTTTTTTTTAATCTGCGCGAGCTTCTAGATAATTCTCCCCGGCCAGATCCAAACTTTCTGATTCCAAAGAAGTTGAAGTAGCACACAAAAGAGACTCAGCCCTTCTCAATGCTTTTTTCATGTGGAGATGCGGACGTCTTTCGTTTAAGAAGAACAGATTTTCTTTTCCGATCAGATCGATTAAAGCTGAATTGCTCAAGACTTCCCATGTTGGAAAGGTTAAGCCACTTAATATAAGATGCCTGCCTGAGCTTTGTAAATAATTGTAAAGTTGATGTAGAGCCAAGCAACCCGTTGCATCGAGATCGCGCGCATGTTTCAGCTGAAGAATAATCACTTTCGTTGTTGTATCATCTTCAGCAATTGATTTTAGAGTACTTTGGAAAAGATCTGCTGCCCCAAAAAATAACTCCCCCTTGACTTTGATGACTCGAATTTTTTTCTTGTCGTTTTTTCTGGCTGCATCAGCGGAACACCATTTACCTGAGTCATCGATACCATATTCAATTAGCTGAGGAATTGCCGCTTTTTTAAGATAAAGAGTAATTGAAATGACGACGCCAATATAAAAAGCCACGTCTAAGCTCAAAAATACACAAGAGAGAATCGTAATCCAAAGGACAAGCGCATCCGAATTCGTCGCTTTTAAACAGAGTAAAAATTGTTTGCGATTGACAATACTGACTGCCGTCACTATCAAGAGAGCCGCTAAAGATCCGACGGGAATGCGTGTAATAAAAAATCCAAAGGCGAGTAGAAACGTGGCAACAAAAATGGCCCCAAAAATAGCTGCAAATCGGGTTTGTGCCCCGCTAATGTAATTCAAAATGCTGCGAGAATTACTTCCTGAAATAGGCATTGCTCCGCCTAGAAAAGAACCACAGAAATTTCCTAATCCAATCCCAAAAATATCTTGATTAAGAGATAACCGCTGGCCTGTGATGGCCGCAATTGATTTAGCAACAGCCGCGGATTCAAGAATACTCATCAAAGCAATCGCAAAAGCAACGGGGACGACACTACTCAAAATGCGCGTGTTGAAATAAGGAAACGAAAGCGCAGGCAATCCAGTATAAACTTCGCCAGTATCACCGACTAACGCGACTTGTTGCAGGCGCTCTCCCACAAAAGATTCTCCCCCCTCAACATTTAACCCCATTAGTTGGACAACAATCGCCATAAATCCGAACGCGATTGCGGCTCCAGGAATCCGTTTGTCTTTTTGCCTAAAAGCAACGATCAAAAACAAACTTCCCAAGCTAATTAATAGGGTAGGTAAATGGAATTGGCTTAAATGCGAGACTAAGTACCAGGCTTTTTCATAAAATGCATGCACCCCTTCCATAGGAGGAATTCCAAGAAATATGTAAAATTGATCGATGACAATCGCAATGGCTGTTCCCACAACGTATCCAACAACAACAGAATGGCTCACGAATTGCGTCAAGCGTCCCAATTTAAATGAAGCCACTAAAATCTGAAAAATTCCGACAAGGAGGGTCAATTGCGTTAAAATCTGGACCGCCATCCACTCTCTTTCGGGTCCATCAAGATCTCGAAAATAATTAAAAAGAATTTGCGATGTCCCCGACTGAACCATGATGGCAATGGCATTACTAGGCCCTACAATTAAATGACGAGAAGATCCCCAGGTAGCCGCAATTAAAGAAGAAAAAATCACCGCCAAAAGGCCACAAGAAAGAGGAAGCCCCGCAACCATTGCATAGGCCATGGCTTGAGGAACGCTTAGCAGGGCGACTGAAAATCCGGCGCTAACGTCTTGAGCTAAAAATCCCCAAGAATAATTTTTCAAATCCTTTAAGGATGTAAAAAATGAGATGCGATCAACCGAAGAGCCCATTTCAGTCATCTCCATGAGCATTTAGAAAAAAATCTGCAGCTTTCTTTTTGAGTTTTAGCATAGATAAGGCGCATTTTGTCATTAAAAAACACAAATGCCGAAATTTGATTAAAAAAATAAAAGTTAATTGTATTCGATATTACTATTTTTTAAAAGAAATAATTTTTAAAAATTAGGGATTTAGTGGTTTACAACTGATTGCAAAACAATGCCCTGTTATGACAAGTTTAATCCGCGACACCTTCTTACAAATCTGGAAAATTATTCTCAAGCTTTAATTGGATAGCCACTACACCAAATTTTTTTTCATCTTCCTTTGAATAAAAGCGATAGTAAATATTTTCTCCTTCATCGAGACTCGCACAATCTGGTAGCACATTTTTGAGTCCTTCATGGTAGAGCATGTCTCGAAATAAAGGGTAATGATCAACTCTTCGAACAGTGACAATAAGTCGATTATTTATTCTCAGAAATTCACCAGGCTTTAAATTCAAAAATTTGGGTTTGGCTAAACGCCCTTCAATTTTTTTCTTTTCTTGTTTGATTAGTCCAAGATATTGATCTTCTACGTTGATGTCTAACATTGACTTGCTTTTTTTATTTAAATTCTTTTACCAGAAGATGCTTCGTTATATCTTTTCGATCGGTTAGCTAGCATTTATCGCCATAAACATAGTGGGACTCCTTCATATTTTTTTCAATAGCATACCTCTTTAAGTCATCACCATTTGAATTTTTAAATCTATCGTTTTATGATTAAAACCTCATACAGCAACTAGCAAAGCCTTTATTTTCAAATATTCGCTAAAAATCAAATACTCTATTTATTTTTAAGCTTTATTTCTTTATAGTAAGTAACTTCATAAAACTTAAGGTGAAAGATTTGATTATGTCAAGATTACCAAAACTTGCTCTCGTTGGCCGACCTAACGTGGGAAAATCCGCCCTTTTCAATAAGATTTGCGGGAAAAAAATTGCCATTGTGGATGAAGCAGAAGGTGTGACGAGAGATCGTCTTTACGCCGAGGCAGATTTGTTTGGTCGCCATTTTCAAGTCATCGATACCGGCGGAATTAACCCTCGCTCTGATGCGCCATTCAATGAAGAAGTCAAAAGACAAGCTGAAATTGCCATCGAGGAAGCCGATACCATTGTGATGGTTGTCGATTCGCATGTCGGTTTAACGGCTCTGGATCATGAAGTTGCCCAGATTTTATTGCGCACCTCAAAACCACTTTGCTTAGCTGTTAATAAAATCGACCATCCTTCCCAAGAGCACCTTATTTATGAGTTCCAATCTCTTGGGATCACAAATAAAGTTGCCGTATCCGCCACACAAAGCTGGCGCATTGCCGAACTTTTAGAAGCCGCTTTAGATCCTTTAAGCCTTGAAATCGGGGAAGAAGAAACAGATAAGCCATTAGCAATCGCGATTATTGGAAGACCCAACGTCGGAAAATCCTCTTTGATTAACTACCTTTTAGATGAACAACGTTGCATCGTTAGTCCCATTCCGGGGACAACACGCGACAGCGTAGATGTGTCTTTTACACATAACGAACATGCCTACACGCTTATCGATACAGCTGGAATCCGTAGAAAACACTCTGAACACGAGGTCGTGGACAAATTTGCCGCGATTCGTACAGAACGTGCAATTGCCCGAGCAGATATCTGTTTATTGGTTCTGGATTCTCAACAAGGGATCACAGTTCAAGAAAAAAGGATCGCTAATCTGATTGAAGAAGCTGGAAAAGGATGCATTTTACTTTTCAATAAATGGGATCTTGTTAAAGGCTTCCGAATGGAGCATTGCCTCAAAGAAATTGAAAGTGAAGCCTCCTTCCTTAATCACTGCCCCAAGATTTTTATGTCCGCAAAAACAGGACGAAATGTTGAGAAGATCTTTGAGGAAATTCAAACAGTTCACGAAAATTCACAAAAACGGATTACCACTCACCAATTGAATAAGTTTATAGAAGTTGCGATGCAGCGAAATCACCCACCGATGATGATGGGTAAACGTTTACGTATTTATTACATGGCTCAAGTGGCAGTTAACCCTCCTAAATTTATCCTCTTCGTGAACTATCCAAACTTGATGATGGAGAGCTATAAAAAGTATCTATACAATCAGTTTAGGGAAGCTTACGGCTTCACTGGCGTGCCGATTCTGATGCACTTAAAAGGAAAAGAAAAAACCCGTCAAGAAAAGCAAGAAGAAGCCCGCGAACAAGCGCGTCCAAAACCCCCTAAAATGGCTTTCACCCCAAGTGAAGAGGAAGAACCTTTCGAAGTTGACGACGAATTATCCGATTGGGATGAAGAAGATGAAAATAATTTAAACTGGCCTTAAAAAGTCAGCTAAATGGGAAAGGATGCTGATTGAGCGGAATGTTCAATCAACATCCTTCATCAGCCTTCTTGACTCTCACTGAAAGTCCTGCTCTCATCATCTGTTAATTTTCCCAATTTTTTGCATCCATTTTAGACACTTAAAATACGAGGGAATAAATGCTGGGATTCACTGGGACTTTAAGTTGTGGGCGTGCGGCTGCAAAAAAATTTGACATCTTCAGAGATTCGATGGTGGGATAGATGACGGGATAAGCCTTAAAAAAAGAAAGCTTCCACTGTTCAATTGAGAGTTTTCAAGCTTGACATAATGAAAATTTTTCTACCCGCACTTCAAATTTATTCTATTAAACTATCTCTCATAAATGGTTTCCGATTTCCTAAAAAAGGATTTGGGTAATTTATCATCGTTTTTTACAGTTAGAGACATACTACCTCTTCAAAAAAAATGGAGGGGTTCTATTGCAGCATTTTCGCAAAAACTATGCACAATTAATAAACTAAATCGCCCTTTATTAAAGGTCATTGATTTAAATAAGTCATAGCTCGCTGGAATAGATTTGATCACCGCAATGAATTCATTCTCCATTCAAAAAAGACCCTATCATTATTTATTTACATAAATTCTTTAAATACCCAAGATAACGCAGAGTCTAAAAATTAGATTTTCTCAAATGGATCTCCATTTCGAGAGCATAGATACATTTCAATTAATCAAACTGAAATTGGAGAGTCATGAAAAAGCTTCTAGCAGCCTTTATTCTTGGTGCTTTGCTCTTTTGCTCAATTGTAGACAATCTTCTTGCTTCCGAAAAAAAACTTAACACTTCAAACAAAATTTATATCCAACCCCAAGATGCTCTCACAACTTTATCCGGTTTGTTTGTAAATATTGATGGAGTGCAACATCCAGTTTCTAGCATTCATTGTGATTCAGAAGGAATTTATATTTTTAAACCCCTCGACTGTTGGTGTGATAACGGCCATTCCACCGTCTGTTTTTTTTGTGAAGGGTGCAGTGTATGGTATTGCCCTTATCGCTGTGGTTGCCCTGAATAATTTGACAAATTCTGGGGAGGCATCTCTCCAGAATTACCCCAGCCACCATTGATCCTCTATCTATGCAAAGCCCCCATTGATACGAAGAACCTGAGAATTCACCCACCCACCGTCTGGCCCAGCAAGAAAAGACACAACATTCGCAATATCTTAGGGCTGACCAAGCCGCTCAAGAGGGGCCAATTTCGTAATTTGAGCAATCTGCTCTTGGCTTTTGCCATCAAGAAAGAGTTCTGTAGCAACTGGTCCGGGGGCTACGGCATTGACCGTAATGTTTCGACCGCGCAGCTCGTTAGCTAGCACGTGAACCAAGCCTTCCACACGCACTTTTGACGCAATATAGGGAACCATATGCTGGAAAGGATTTCGCTAATACGCTACTTGAAAAGGCAACAATTCTCCCTCCCTCAGCAACGCGTTTTGCAGCTTGTGTTGACACCAAAAATGTTCCTCGCAAATTTGTATGAATGACTTTATCAAAAAGCTCACATCTCCTCAAAGGAGAAAGTGACATGACACCAGCATTGTTCACGACCACATCGATTCTTCCAAATTTTTTCAGAGTTTCTTCAAATAAGTACTCAACATCCATAGGATTAGCGACGCCCCCCTTCAAGGCGATGGCGCATTTCCACCCGAAGACTTAATCTCTGCAACAACCTCTTCTGCATGATTTGCACTGTTAGCGTAATTAACGACGACAGAAAAGCCGTCGAAAGCTAATCGTTTCGCAACTGCGCGACCGATAATAGAGATCTTTGCCACGATGCCCCCTTATTTTTTCTAAAAAAACCATCATGACCAGGTCCTCATAAATTAATCCAAACAAAAACAGTAAGCATGGTCCGTTTCATTGGAGAAAAATCCCTTAACCTAAATCGATGAACTGTAAAAGTTGAATCAATTCTTCTCGATTGAATTGTTTTAACACTTGCTGTTCATCTACCCCTACAACATCCTCCAATAACTGCCCTTTTTGCGAAATTAACTGATCGATTCTCTCTTCTATCGTTCCTAAAGTAACCAATTTAAAAACTTGGACTCCGCGTGTTTGTCCCATCCGATGCACCCGGTCAGTGGCTTGATTTTCACGCGCAGCATTCCACCAGCGGTCATAGTGGATAACTACAGATGCGGCGGTTAAATCAATTCCCAATCCAGCTGCACGCAATGAACCGACAAAAATCTCGCAGTTGGGATCCTGATTAAAGCGTTTGATGGGAGCCCTTCGATCGACGGTTGAACCGCGAATAGTGGCGTATTCAATCCCATTTTGTTGCAAATACAACTCAAAAATATCGAGCATACCCAAATATTGAGAAAAAACCACAACCTTCTGCGAGCTTTCTCGCGCTTCATCTAGCAATTCTTTAAAGAGATCCCACTTACCAGAGGAATAATCTTGATATTCTTCAGGTGTTTTTAAAAAGGCCGCGGGGTGATTGCAAATTTGCTTGAGTGAGGAAAGCAAGGCAAAAATATGCATATATGGGATGGCAATCGTGCGATCATGCAAAACTTGCAGAATTTTTTCTCGGGATCTCTCTAAGACCTCCACATACAAATGTTTTTGATCATCCACCAAAGTGCAGTGAGAGATTTCTTCTGTTTTTTCGGGCAGATCCAGCAGCACATCTTCTTTCTTTCTTCGAATAATAAATGGCTTTACAAAACGAGAAAGCAGTTGCTTTCTTTCTACACTTCCTTGGTTTTCAATCGGTTTGATAAAAAATTCCCGAAAGGAAGCATCATTCGGCATGTAAGTAGGGACCACAATATCAAACAGAGCTTTCAGCTCCCTTAAATGGTTTTCGTTGGGTGTTCCGGTTAGGCCAATACGCATTTCGGCTTTTACATGCATCAATGAGGAATAGATTTGGCTGGTATGATTTTTTGCAATTTGGACTTCGTCAAAAAAAACGACGGTGAAAGGCACTTTAGTTAAAACTTTTTGTTCATTTCTCCATACTCCATAGGAAGTCAACATTACCTCATACTGCTCATCAAAGTCTTCCAAACGTCTTCCACTTCCATAAAAAGTAAAGACTTTGGCAGAAGGCAAGAAGATCGCCATTTTTTCTTGCCAGTGGTAGATGACGGATGTGGGGCAAATGATGAGAAATTTGGCCTGTATTTTATTTTTTTGTTTAGCTAGTGATTCCTGGATCATAGCCATTAAAGCCATGGCTTGGTGAGTTTTACCCAAGCCCATATCATCGCAAATAAATCCTGAAAGATGGTGTTGATACAAAAACCACAACCACAAAACGCCCACTTGCTGGTAGGATCGCAGCTGGCATTTCAGCTGGGGAAGATCGGGAAATTCTCGAGGATGAAAATAAAGTAGCTCTTGCAAAACGCTTAACGAAGCTTTATCGAGATGACTTAAATTCACATCTTCCAAAATTTGCAGCCGAATCAGCTCCAAAGCAGTCATTGCCATGCTTCTTGAACGCAGATCGATCCGCTTTTTATCAAATATACGCAGCCATTCATACCTTTTTTCCAGTAGGTCAAAACGGCCTGCATCTGTAAAAAGATAACGCTGGTTATTTTTAAGGGCGCGCCAAAATGTGGGAATATCAACCATCCCCTTATCTGTTTGATATGCCAATTTAAGAACATACCATCCTCGCTCCAGAACCTCTTTTTTGATGAGATTTAGGATGACTAAACTTTGATAACGAGGCACCCCAAGCTTAGGATCAATTGTCCAGGCATATTTTTTTACGCTTTCCCATTCTTCTGAAAAAAATTCAGCTTGTCTTTTGGATTCAACGACAAATGGGAAACGGTATTTTTCAGGCAGAAAACGTTCACCCGTTAATTCGTAAAAGCCTTCTCCTTCTACAAAGGAAAAGCCTTCAAAAATACGCACATTTTCAGGCTGATATCCCTTGGTATATTCATATTTGGGACTGATCATAACTTCTTGATCGTCATTGACCGAAATTTCCAGGCCACATTTGGCAACAGGACAACTGTCACTAAAAAATCGTGGGATCAGATGCAATTCATCTTGATTCATTCGGATAAACAAAGGGAGCTGCTCGGCCGAAATCGATAAACCTGGATGGGCGGCAATAAGAGCACTCGCTTCAGCTTTGGGATAAAAGCCTTCAGCTTCCAAATAGACCCAGGCCCCGAAATCGCACCCTCTAATTACCCCTTTCTCTCCCTCTACCGATTTAAAAAAATGCAGGCGATTATCATCATCCAAAATATAGCCCAAACGAGGCTCTTTGCCCGTTAAATGGACTTCAAAACCTGGTTGCATATTGAGCCATACACGATATTGACTCACAAAATCATTCATATCATTTTTTGCCACAACGACGTGCATTTCCTCAAAAAACTTCCCTTCAATGCGGAAAAAGCCCTGTGCTTTGAGAAATATCCAATCGCCAAAAATCCAGGATCCCGATTTAGAGAGATCTCCACGCTCAAATAAATGCGCTTCAATGTGCAAATTCCAGTGTGTATCAAATTGAAATGTATAGGAAAGGGGATGCGGGGTTGCTTCTAATTGAACCTTCTTCAAACGAGATTTAATAAAAGCATGATGGTTATCCAAAGCCTGAGCGATTTGTTCTCCGTGCAATTTTTTGGCAGGAAAAAGATGAGCAGGAGTTAAAGCATAAAATCCTTCGGATGGAAAATACATCCATTCATGAAAATGGATCCCATTTTTTTTAATCCAAGAGCCGTTTTCGGCAATGTGGATTTCCATAGTTCCTTTTTGATCGTCAAATTCAATTTGATCGATGGCCTCTTCGGGAAGAGAAAACACTTTTAAAGGAGAGTGGACAGTATTTAACGCAGGAATAATGAGCTCTAGGATATCTTTGGATAGTTTAAAGTATAGGTGCACTTCTTGAAATTGGATCGAAATGCCACCAGGAATTTCCCCTGTAATACCCTGAAAATCAATGGTATATGAACGCTCTAATTCTTGCATTTCCATCAGCCATTTTGCTAAATCGCTCCAAAAAGAAAGTACATAGCTCAAGCCAAGGCTCGGTTGCCCAGACCTCCACTGCATGAGCTCCTCTTGTGTGAGATTGGAAAATTTTAAAGAGGTCTCTTCCGTTTCATCTAGGGGAGAATCCAAAATTTGATGCCAACGCGTTTGCACCTCAGCAGATAGAAATTCGAGTTTTACCCAAACATCTGCATCCTTACTTCCCACATAAAGGGTGTCGTCAACCTTCGTCATCACATCTGAGGAGTAGCCCACTTGCATGGCACATCCGCGGCATAACTGGTTCCACAAAGAACGTTCAAAACGTTGATGTAGAGGCTCGTGATGCTTTCCATAAATGCCTAAAAAAGCAACAGAAAGGTGCAAACAACCAGGATTTTCTTCTTCTCCCATGCAGGAGCAAAAGCAATCCTTTATCTGCCCTTTTTCATCTAGCTGTAAAAACGCCCACTCTTTTCTTTTCGTATGTGGGTCTTTTACCTGAACTTGGTAAGTGGGACCAGAAAATTCTAAATCACGAATTGCATGATTTTTCCATGCGATTTCCGCACTTTGCTGGTAGAACTTTAAAAACTCTGGAAGTTCAACCATAGATTAACTCCTATCTAATCCGGCTTTAACCGAAGAATAAACAACTTGAAAAAGATTGCAATAGAACATACACTTTTACACGTATTTTCACTGAGAGATTTATTTATTTTTTTTAAGGTATATATGAGCCAAACTAGAGATATCATTCGCGGAACACTGCTAATTGCTGGGACCTCAGTCGGAGGTGGAATGCTGGCACTTCCCGTTTTAACCAGCCTTGGGGGATTTCTTCCTTCTTTGGTCATTTATCTACTTTGTTGGCTTTTTATGGCTTGCACCGGCCTTCTCTTTTTGGAAATCTCTCTTTGGATGGGTAAGGAATCGAATATCGTTTCCATGGCAGAACAAACCCTAGGCTTACCTGGAAAAATTGTCGCCTGGATTGTCTATTTGTTCCTTTTTTACTGTTTAACAGTCGCTTACATTGTGGGCTGTGGAGATTTAGTCGTCAATTTATTCCCGCACTCGATTTCTGAATGGCAGGGTTCTTTGCTATTTGTAATTTGTTTTGCACCAATTGTTTTTGCAGGAGCCCATGTTGTCAGCAGGGTCAATAGCTATCTCATGCTGGGACTTGCCATTTTTTTCTGTGCCTTTGTTGTCATTGGCGTCCCGTTTGTGGATCCTCAAAATTTAAGAGAGCGTAATTGGACGCTAGCACTGATTGGGCTTCCCGTTTCGTTTACAGCCTTTGCTTACCAAGGGATTATTCCTACGCTCGTGCACTACATGTCTTTTGATACCAAACGGATTCGATTTTCCATTTTGTTTGGTAGCGCAATTCCTTTCATTGCCTACATCATTTGGCAGTGGCTAATTTTGGGAATTGTGCCGACTTATGGTCCTGGTGGTTTGGCAGAAGCCCTCCAGAATGGAGATACGGCGGTGCAACCTCTTAAACACTTTATTGATCACCCCTCTGTCTATATTGTGGGACAGTGTTTTGCTTTTTTTGCGCTTGTGACCTCTTTTTTTGGGGTTACCCTAGGATTACTCGACTTTTTGGCGGATGGCCTCAAAATTGAAAAAACAGCGATGGGCAAGTTTTTTATTTGCCTACTCATTTTTATTCCTCCTCTTGCAATTGCCTTTACTTTTCCGCATATTTTTTTAACGGCATTAGAGTATGCAGGAGGATTTGGATGTGCTATTTTATTAGGCTTATTACCGATTTTAATGGTATGGTCTGGACGTTACCGTTTGGGTTTAAAGGGCCCATATGCTTTGTGGGGAGGAAGACTTTTGTTGAGCGTTCTCTTCCTGTTTGTTATATTTGAAATCATAGTAGGATTGACTTTGACTTTTCAGAAATTAATCAGCTAATTAATCCTGATAATTCGCTTGACATTTTACTAGTATTTTAATAATTTACTGATAATTAAGCTTTTGTTTAATTGAGAGTGTTAAAAAGTGATACTACAGATTAATCTGTAATTAGTGCACAATTTCTCTCTCAAATCACATTTCAAACGGATCTATTCCTGGTATTGAGGGAGCTGCGAATTTTCTGTGCAACCAAAAACCTATATTGCAAGCGAGCATGAAATTGATCATGCGATGATTGATTCCGATGCTCTTTATGTTCTTCAAAGATTAAGAGATGCGGGATACACTGCTTACCTCGTTGGGGGAAGTGTTCGAGATTTACTCATTAAGCAAACTCCTAAAGATTACGATATTTCAACTTCTGCTAAACCAGAAGAAATTAAGCAGCTTTTCCAAAAAAGCTGCCTCTTAATCGGACGACGCTTTCGTTTAGCTCACATTCGCTTTAAGCATAAAATCATTGAAGTTTCGACTTTCCGTTCTGGTGACAATGAAGGGGATTTAATCCTTCAGGATAACCAATGGGGTTCTCCGGAAGAAGATGTTTTACGTCGAGATTTTACGATTAACGGCCTATTTTACGATCCCGCTAACCACTCGATCATTGATTTCGTGGGTGGTTGGGAAGATATTAAACATAAACTTTTGCGCACGATTGGTGATCCGGCCATCCGGTTTAAGCAGGATCCCGTTCGCATGATTCGATTGCTCAAGTTCCGCGCTCGATTCGGCTTTGAAATTGATGCCGACTCCAAAAAAGCGCTTGTTCAATGTCGCAAAGAAATCATGAAAAGTTCGCCCGCAAGAGTTTTGGAAGAAATTTTTAGAATGTTAGAATCAGGTTCTGCGGCCTCATTTTTTCATTTGATGGCAAAGGGAGGAATCCTTGAGCTTTTATTTCCTCTTTTAACCCAATTTTTAGCGACGCCTGCAGGCGAACAGATTTATCGGCATTTAAAAACGGTCGATTATATCAACCAGAATGCTGGCAAAAACCTGCTTGAAAGGGCTGTCTTAAGCGCCTGTTTGATTTTTCCTATTTTACAACAGGAAGTCAAAAAGCAGTATCTCGATGACGGGAGAACGCCACATATGGGAGAGATTATGATGCTCACTTCCTCGATTATAAAGGAAGTCGTCACCTCTTCTTTTACCCATTTTCCCCGCCGTTTGAGCTCTACAATGGCATTTGTGCTGGCCATGCAATATCGCTTAACGCCCCTTTCAGGGAAAAGACATTGCAACCCTAAGTTGATGCGAAACAAAGAATTCATCTATGCCTTAAAATTTTTGAAGGTGCGTTCTTTAATGGATAAGTCTCTTGAAGAGACCTACACCCATTCCAAAAACCTTTGGAAACAGCAGGTTAAACATGGCTACAAGCGGACTCATCCGGTGACTTCTAGCCATATGCATTCTTCTAAAAAAGGTTCGCATCATGCCCAATCCTCATAAGAAGCAGGTTTTGATTGCTCCTTCTGGAATGGAAGTTTCTTTTCGTGGCCCCTCTCTTGAAGAGGGGCCTTTGCCTTCCGTTTTCTATTTCGCACTTTCTAAAAAGGATACCCTTTTTGTCGATCCTTACAATAAGCCCTCTACCGTATGGGATGCTCTTGGCATCCGTGTTTTTGCTGTCGATTTGCCAGGGCATGGAGATGGATTTGAAAATAGAGAAGCCATGCATTACTGGGCTCAAGCCTTAAGCCAGGATCCTTTTTTTCTCGAAAAATTTGTAGCTTCTTGTGGTGAGATTGTCGATTACCTGATTGAGAAAAATTATACCTCATCTGGAGCGATAGGGACAGCAGGACTCTCGCGAGGAGGATTCATCGCAACCCAACTGGCTGCTCAAAATACACATGTTTCGTCTGTTTTAGGATTTGCCCCATTGACTCAGCTTAGTTGCTTAACTGAATATCAAGAACACGCTGTTATCCCTTTCCCCCAGCATCATTTGGATACTCTCGCCCACTTGTTAATCGATAAAAATATCCGTTATTATATTGGCAATCGAGATCTTCGGGTTAGCACAGATGCCTGCTTTCAATGCATTCGCACCATTGCTGATGCAGCTTTTGAACATGGCAGGCGCTCCCCCACTGCAGAACTTGTACTTTTTCCTTCAATTGGACATAAAGGACATGGAACTCCACCTTATATCTTTGAAGAGGGAGCTCGTTGGCTAGCGGAAAAGCTAACAAACTGAACCTGCGTGCAGGATAATTGAGAAAAAGTTATAATTCTCCTCAAAATCAATTGGGACAATAAAAAATGAAGCATCCATATTACTCCATCGTGATTCCTTTAAAAGATGAAGAAGACAACATCATCCCATTAATCGCTGAAGTTGAATCAGTGATGGAAAAACTAGAACAGCCCTGGGAATTGATTTGCGTCGAAGATGGTTCGCAAGACAAAACGCCAGATATTTTAAAAGCTTTAGCGCAAGAAAAACCGTATTTACGCGCGCTTATCTTCACGCAAAATTTTGGACAATCGAGTGCATTTGATGCTGGTTTTAAAGCTGCACGAGGAGAGTTTGTGATCACATTGGATGGAGATCGACAAAACGACCCGAGTGATATCCCTCGCCTTTTAGAAGCCGCCAAAGAATATGATTTAGTTTGCGGTATCCGTACGAAACGGAAAGATAATTGGGTGAAAAGAATCACCTCTCGCATTGCCAACTTTGTGCGTAGTCGTTTATGCCAAGATGGCGTGCAAGACACCGGATGTTCCCTCAAAGTCTATCGTACGACTTGCCTTAAACAAATTAAAATGTTTCATGGCATGCATCGTTTTTTACCCGCTTTATTTCGGATGGAAGGATTCCGCATTACTCAAGTGCCCGTCAACCACCGCGAACGCACGCAAGGTACAACCAAATACAATTTCTTCAACCGCTCCTTCAATACCGTGGCAGATATGCTAGCAGTGCGTTGGATGACACAGCGTAAATTGAATTATACGATTGAAAAAGAGCTGCCATGAGTGACAATTGGCGTGAAGGATTATACATTTTAGGCTTTCTCCCCCACGCGTTGTTTACAGGGCGCGCGCTTTTGCAGTGGATGATCAGTGAAAAAGAAAAGAAGAGTTTGGTCACTCCAACTTTTTGGAAACTTTCTTTAGCCGGAAATCTGTTCTTGCTAGTGCATGCTTTTATTCAAATGCAGTATCATGTCTGTGTGATTCAAGCCGCGAATGCTGTGGTTTCTTGGCGCAATTTAAATTTAATGAAACCACAAACAGATCAAGCAGCATTTCGCACAGTAGTCCTGCTCTTTATGTTTAGCATTTGCAGCGTGACTTTGGGCTTTTATGGGCAAGCGCACTTCCTGGAAACCTCCAATTGGTTTCGGATCCCCTCTTCTCCCTGGCACCAAGGTGAAGAAACGAGCTTTTTTTGGCATTGCTTAGGCACAATTGGCCTGGCCCTATTCGCTAGCCGTTTCTGGATTCAATGGTGGTGTGCAGAAAAACACAAAAAAAGTTATTTAGGACCCTTATTCTGGTGGTTAAGTGCTGTTGGTGAATGCTTGAGTCTCGTTTACTTTTTACGCATTTTTGACCCTGTGCACTTTATTGGCCCAGCCTTTGGATTAATCCCTGCAATCCGCAATTTGATGTTGATTGCACAAGCAAAAAAACCTCTACAGGTAAAGCAGGAAGCATGAACGCAAAACAAAAATCTATTTTTCTTTTTGCTGGAGAACAAAGCGGCGACCTGCATGGTCAAAATCTGCTGCAGCATTTGCAACAAAAGCTACCCGATTATACTTTCTCAGGAGTCGGCGGACCATTAATGCGTCCTTTTTTCACCTCTTCCGTTTTGCGCATGGAAGATTTTGAGGTGATGGGTTTTTCAGATGTTTTACGTTCCCTTCCCAAGCTAACTCGTCAGTTCTATCAAGTACGAAATGCCATTCTCGACACACTGCCAGAAGCTGTCATTCTCATTGATTATCCTGGATTTAATCTAAGACTAGCTAAAGCCTTAAGAAAAAAAGGATACAAAGGTAAAATCGTCCAATATATTTGCCCAAGCGTGTGGGCCTGGGGAAAAGGGCGCATTGAGCATATGGCAAACACCTTAGATTTGCTGCTCTCGATTGTGCCCTTTGAAAAACAACTTTTTTCACACACCCCTCTACGTGTGGAATACATTGGAAATCCACTCCTTACCTCTATTCAGAGCTATTCTTATCATCAGGATTGGATGGAGCTTTTGGGTATCAAGCCCGCGAATCAATTGATTGCTCTATTTCCTGGAAGCCGCAAAGGGGAAATTCAACGCAATTTACCCATCCAGTTAAAAGCTGCTCAGCTGATGAAAAGAGAGGATCGCACATTTGCCATCTCTTGTGCACACCCTGAAATTATTCCTGTCATGCAAAGCATCCTTGAAGAGACAGACTTAAAATTGCACCAAGATGTTTTTCTTGTCCCCAAAGCGTATACTTACGAATTGATGAAGGACAGCCACGCCGCTATTGCGAAATCAGGAACTGTGACATTAGAATTGGCTCTCCATCAAAGGCCGTCGACAGTGATCTATCAACTGACGGCACTCAATCGCTTCATCGCTAAATATATTCTTCGATTGAATCTCCCCTACTATTCCATCGCCAACATTCTCGCTCAAAAACAGCTTTTCCCAGAGCTGATTGCGACTGGTCTTACACCTAAAAATGTACATGCCAAAATGGAAGATCTAGCTGATCCAGAGTCCAACAATCGCCAAACCTGCATCCAACAATGTCAAGACTTGGTCCCCTTTCTTTCGCAAAAAAACAATCCCTGTGAACAAGCCACTCAAGCGCTCTTGGAGATGCTAGGTAGATGATCCGTGCGATTTATCAAAGGTTCAAGAAAAAAAGTCTTCCTTATATCTTCGCTTACATAGGCAAAGCCATCGTGCGATTTCTGGTGTACACATGCCGATTTAAAGTCGAAGGAGTGGAGCAATTTGTTCAAATGGGTTCCAGCCGCCCTTGTATTGTCATGTTGTGGCATAACCGTTTGGCATTATGTGCGGAAATTGTTTCTCAATTTGCCCCACAGTTTATGTATGCAGCCTTTGTCAGCAACAGTCGCGATGGAGAACCTCTTGCCATTCTGGCTGAAAGCTACCCTTGTGGGACAACAATACGCGTTCCCCACACAGGTCGACACGAAGCCTTAAAAAAGATGATTGAGCGCCTGAAGCAAGGCAAAGAAGTGATGCTTATTACCCCGGATGGCCCCCGAGGGCCTCGCTACGAAGTGAAACCTGGAATAGCACTTGCGGCCCAACAAACCGGAGCGGCAGTATTTCCGATGAGCTGGTCAGCCACCCGCTTTTGGCAATTTAATACATGGGATCGTTTGATTCTGCCAAAACCTTTTTCGACCATCTCAGTGATCTTTGGATCACCTGTCGAACTCGAACAACAAAATTCGCCTCTTGAAGAAAGCACAAAAACGCTAGAAAATGCCTTAAAAGGGATTGATTTCAAGGCTTGCACTTCATTGTTTACGAATCCTGCTGAATGGCCTAATTAAAAAATTACGAACTAACCAACTATTCTGAACATTTTCTTCTGTAACAATTTTGACTTGTCTTATTTGAATAGTCATTCCAAGAACCACATTTACAGCAATCCCAAAACATATATCCTTCCCCACATTCGTCAAAGTCCTTGGACTATTTCATAACGACCTTTCGCCCATTGAAGGGCTTCTCGAATCAATTCCATGGCTAATCCACAGCCTCGATGAGCTGAATGTGTACAAATCCCATGCAGGACACCTATTTTATGCCATTTCCCTTCGATAAGCATCGGACATTCCAAAAGGGCGACATGGGATAAAATGTTTCCTTGTTCTTGCTTGATAAAGAGCTTACTTGCCTCCCAGGAAAATCCAAGAGCTTTGCGACGGATAATCACGTCTCTAATTCCCGGAAATGATTCGTCTAGAAGATTGATATAATTTTTTTCCATGAAACAGCCTTAGGTTTTCTTCCAGGTATTAGCTTTGAATGTTGCAAGTTATTCCGAAAATAATTTTTTGACTTAAATTTAAGCATTATTCAATGATCATCGGAAATGATCAAGGAAAAATTAATGAAAACAATATGCATCAAAACCAGGCTGTGAAAGGATTTAATTGAAGAAGTTAGACTGTGGTTTCAGACACTCAAAGAAAAGATGAACGAAACATTAGAGTCTTTAGAAAATGAAGGAGTTTTTGTGGAGTCAGCTTTTCTTGATCAGCAGGGGAATGACCTGTATCTCATTTACTATATGAAAGCCGAAGATATCACTCGTGCGTATGAGGTATTTACCAAATCAAATCTAGCAATTGATCATTATTACAAAAATTGCTGGAAAACATATTGTGAAGGACGCGAGGTGTTAGAGGAACTTTTAGACATTGATAGATTCGAAAGTTTAAAATCCTACAAGGAATAAAACAACCTTTAAACTCTATCAGTGAAAGCATCTTTTCAACAAATCTGTCCATGAGCCATCATTTCATGTTGATCTTAACTGAAAAACTCACGGATCATCCTCTAGCTTAGGAATGATTCTTTCCGGAATGTGGATATGTGCATTCGAAAACTGCAAGGGATACGTATTCAGATACTGGGAGAGATAATGATAGGTTCCCAATCCCACAGAGGCTGTTAACGAAAGCCGCTTCGCTAAAGATGCCACATGAGCAAGACCAATATCGCTTTCAAATGAACTACTTAATACGAGACTGATCCCTTTTTTAAGCGTCCATTCATGTAGATCAAGACATCCTAATAGCCCTCCCTGAATTGTTGGTTTATAAATCACCGCTTTCAAAGCAGGGATTTTTTCTAAATCTTCCAGAGACAAATCATGCGGGAAAGATTCATCAACAGCAAGTGGCAGTTGAAATAGGGTAAGATCCTGGGGATTTTGAAAAGGCTCTTCCACATAATCAAAAGCATCGAAAGAATATTGTGAGAAAAAATCAAGAGATTCTTTTGTATTCCATGCCCGATTAACATCTATGCGCAAACGGAATCGATTCTTCAAAAGCGCAATGATGCTTTCAGCCTCTTTAAAAGTTAAATTGCTGACCTTCAACTTGGCGGAAGTAAATCCTTCGGCGTATCTTAAAGTTGCCTGCTGCATAATCTCTTCTACAGACCCCATAAATAATGCACTGACAGGAATAAAAGTAGATGGAAGCGGATTTAAGATTGAAAAAAGGGCAGACTCAAAACCAAATGTAAGGGATGGACAGAGATCAAATTTTGCCAGTTCTTTTAAGCATGTAGACTTTTCCCATATATGATTTAATAGATCTTGTTTCTTTTGAATGAGCTCTGCTAAAGCCTCTTTCAATGTCTCTCGACTCCATTTAGGAAGAGGAGCAATTTCCCCCCAGCCACTATTCCCCAACTGATCCACAACATGCAACAAAACCCCTTCTCTCATTTGGTGGTTTTTTAAGGGAATCTGATAAGGAAAAAGAGACAGTGTTTGAATACGCATATTTATTCTAAGTTCAAATTTTTAATGAGCAACTTCCTAGCAAAACTCCGATTTAAAATGACTTGATGAATTAATGCGAGTGATTTTTTTTACTTATTGGGATAAAAATGAATGGACCAATACTTACTCTTTTCATCAAAAGTGGCCAAAAGATTGATGTAATCAGCTTCCCTAAGCTTTTTTGACATATTGTTGCTTAAAATGATATCTAATGGATTAATTTGCACGTGTATGTAAGGGATATCTCTTCTATGAGATATTCTAAGAGGAATTTGACATTTGACAATAGCTTGTGCCAACTCAACAACATCATCAAGATTAAACCATCGCAATAGACTTGTTTCTTTCTCTTCACCCGGCCAACAATGCGTGTATTTGGATTGCGCTTTTTCAATCACAATCCCTGGCACTCTTATTGCAGGCCGTCTTAAAACATAATTTCCATCTTCAAAATTTTTATGAGAAAAAAATTCCGCATGCATGTATGACAGAGGGCAAAAATCCAACTCGTAAACATATTGAGGGTTTAGCGGCAGCGTTACAGCATTTTGCTCAAGCTCATTTTTAGCAAAAGAGCTTAATATCCCCTCCGGGTGCACTTTCATTATAGCTTCAATAGAAATTGCAACACTTTGCAAATCTAAATGGGTTCTTTCTCGTTCAACGCCTAGGTGCATAGCAACAAAAGTTCCTTCTTGATTAATGTATGCTCCTCCTGAAGACCTATACTTAATTTCCCGGGTGAATAAACGGTTAGTGATTGCACCAACTCTTTGTTCTACCTCCATTTTATAAAAAGACACTTTTAAAGACTTCCCTATGGGGTAATGCAAAAAAATGGGGGTAGGAGTAAATGCTGAACCATCGCAAATTGGCAAAACACTGAGCATTTTTCCAGGTAATCCATCTAGATGGATAATGGCATAGTCTAAGATAGGATCACATTCGACGATCCCCAGTACCTTGGAAGATTGTCCTGGAAGTTCCTTTCCTTGATAAAAAACATTTCGAAAAACAGCTGTCAAATTTCTTACATCAACGTCAGCGATACAATGGTAAGGAGTAATGGCCAGGTTAAATGAAATGAGCGTACAGTTTCCAAGCTGGCTTGTAGAATCGTTTATCCTTCCTACAGCTTGCCAAATTTTTCGAAGCGTGAATGACAAATGATGGCTTACGGGTTCATTTCCGTTAGATTGCACAAACTGTTGGTTGCTCTCTAAACAGAACCCCTCTTGTGAAGAAAAATCAGTTGAAAAATGCATGACAACACCTCACTGCTTTCTAATTAAAGATAAAAAATTCTTAACAAGTTTTTTTTTATGAGAAAAGAGAAAAGTGCGCTTTCATACGCTCAATCAGATTTTGTTGGATGAAATGGACGGCTCCTGAAATACCGCTTAGCATAGAGCGAGGGGTGACATTACCGTGGCATTTAACCACAATGCGTTCAAGACCGCCTGGAGATTCGGCATGATCAAATAATTTTTAGATAGCATCAAAGTGTTCGCTATTGCCCAGTTGATTGCGAAGGAGCTTAAAAATCAGCGAAGAAATACCTTCACAAGATTTTAATAAAATATTCCCCATGAAGCCGTCCGTCACAACAACATCCACGTTTCCGCAAAAACATCTTTTCCCTCCACATTCCCAATGAAATTTAAAGGAAGATCTATTTTTTTGAGACGCCATGTCTCTACGTATTGTTGTAGTTCTTGATAAGCCTTCCTCAGTTCATGAGGCCCTTTTAAAGGTTCAATGCCAACATTCAGTAGACCCACGTTTGGACAGGTTGTCTTTTCAATGCTCTTTTGAAAGAGAGCTCCCAATTGGGCAAACTGCACATAATGCTCTGCTGTACACGTGATGTTGCCGCCTGCATCAATAAAGGAAACATTGCCTTTCTCATCGGTGGTCCTAAACATGTAATGCTGACTTAAATTTTATTGACTTTTCAGTGATAAAAGTCTTTCTTATTTAGATCTTACTTGGAGACCTACAATGACTTTGACTTGCCCAATCTGTACCTCGACGACGATCAAAAAGAATGGCCATATCCACAATGGAAAGCAAAATCATCAGTGTCTTAAATGTGGGTATCAGTTTGTCATAGCCCCCAAAACAAAATTATTAGCGAAGAGAGACGGGGTTTAATTCGTCAGTCACTTTTAGAACGGGTTTCATTAGAGGGCATTTGTCGAATTTTTACCGTCAATATGCCGTGGCTTTTACAATTCATTAACGAAATTGAGGATTTACCCGAGAACTTAAATGCCACAGTAATTAACACAGAAGAGTTCGAGTTGCCATTATTGAATTGGATGAACAGTGGAGCTATGCAGGGAGCAAGAATAATCAGCAACGGCTTTGGCTAGCTTTTCACTCGCCTACGCGACAAGTTTTAGCGATGCATGTGGGTAAACGCACACGAAAAGATGCTAAATGCTTGCGGGGAAAATTACCTGAAGACTTAAAAAAAGCCATCTTTTATGCAGATAAATTCTCAGTGTACTATGAAGTTGTTCCTTGGATACGACACCGACCAGTCGGAAAGGAGTCAGGAAAAACGAGTTACTTGAAAGATTTAATAATACGCTCAGAAAAAAATGTGCACGATGTATAAGAAAAACGCTATCATTCTCAAAGTAACTTGCAAAGTATGCCGGGATGATCAAATATTTTATTTGCGATTACAATCAACATCGAGCATTACATATTTAGGACTACCTGCAAGTGAACGATGGAAATAAAATTGGTTGGAAATATTGGTTTACAATAGAAGGAAACGTAATGGATGACTATTTAAATATCGAAAACACATTAAAAGGCATGTTCGAAAATGCATGTAAACTTATTGTTAATGAATACATAAATGAACCGAAATTTCAACTATGCGTTAATACAATAAAAACTACAATAACCCATTTTAATTCTAAAAAAACATAAGGAAAATGACAATTAATGAATATCGTATTTACGGAATGGGATAAAGCTTTAGTTTTATTAATTTTTTTTGTTTTTATATTTATTTTTTCATTTCTTTCCAGAATAACAATTTTTAATGAATTAGATTATTATGAAATCAAATATACACAAAAAACAAAAAAAAGGACGCTATGGCTAATATTTTTCAGTCTCTCCTCTGTAGCACTATGGTGGCATATTTTACAACGATTGCTTTTACGACTGCAACTCTAGTTTCTCCCCCTTTAATGGCTGCAAATCTTGATCTTGCTACTATCAATTTCGGGATTAAAATCGAAAAAATATATGAGAAAGTCAAAAGGTCTATTGATAAGGGTGAAACGAACAAACTTATAGGATACATGTATGATTTTAAACATGAAGTTGAACAGTATACTGGCACCAAAATTGATATTAATAAGCAGATAGATCAAGCCCAAAAAGAGGCGAGAGCACGAGGGCAAAAAATTGATGATAAATACATTAAACAAATAAAAAAAGACTTTAAGAAAGAAGATAAAAGCATAAACATCGCGCCGTTTGGTTTGCTCAATGTGACGAGTTAAACATTCCCTATACAAGTTTTGAAGCCGATATGCGTTTTGATATAAATTACACCATAGCAAAATCTGCAAAAGGAAAAGAAGAAAAGCGTGAGGAAGTGCCTGTAACTATTATGGTAGGTGTTACAGTTTCTTTGTGTGGATTATTTTTAATTTATGTTCCTCTTCCTGGATGTCAAATAGCAGGAGGTTGGTTGCTAAATACTGGAGTAGGAATTCTTGGAAGCGACGCTCTTGCTAGATGGGACGTTTACGATCAAGAACAAAGGAAGAAAGACAAGTAATATAAGGGCGGCTTAGCCGCTCTAAACGATAAATTCTATGTCTGAAAAATCCCCTAATAAATACCAGAGAACGTTGAAACTAAAAAAATTCAAGAATTTTTTTGAGGATTTGCAATTTGAATATTCACCTTCACGTAATGTTTACGAAGTTTTTCGCAACTGATAAAGGGCTAATCCATCGTAGCCCTTCTTGAATCATTTCGTGAAGATGTTTTGAAGCCTTTTATTTTTCAGGATAAAAATGAATCGACCAATATTTTGTCTGAAAATCAAAAGCTGCATAAAGGTTAACTGTGCGAACATTTTTTAGTTTTTTTGACAACTCTTTACTTACAAGAATATCTGCAGAATTTATTCTAATGAGGTTTCCTGCTACGTTTTTCGCATGAAATTCTCTAAATAATGGCCGACTCGCCATAATCGCCTCTGCCAATTCAATAATTTCATCTAAATAAAATCCGTTAAAAGAGCTCCCTTTTTTCCCTGGATATGGTTTTGGCCACTGCGGAGTATGCTTGGCTTGATAATGCTCAATCATCACTCCTGGCAAGTCCCTGGTAGGTTTTCGCAGTATATAATTGCCATTGCTAAGATTAGCATGAATAAATTTTTCAAGTGTAATATAGGGATAATCGTAAGGAGTTAATCTTTCAACACACTGCCTCGTTTGAATTGTTGCGTCTTGTGGAAGTTCTTTTCTAGCAAAAGCACTCAATAATCCCCTGGGATGATGTTGAATCATCGTTTCGATGGATATGGCAATCCTAAGTAAATTAAATCCTGTCATTTCTCGCTCTGTCCCTAAATGCATAGCGAAAAAATGTCCTCGAGGATTTACATAGGCCCCTCCAGAAGAGCCGTAATCGGTATCATGATAAGTCAAAAGACGTCCAAAAATAGGCGTCGTTTTTGTATCATTTTCCATATGATGAACGGACACCTTAAGTGGCTTTCCTAAAGGATGATGCAAAAGTAAAGGTTCAGAACAAATTCCAGAGTCTTGACAAAGAGGTAACCACCCATATTTTCTACCGGGATCTCCTCCTAATTGCATGATCGCATAATCTAATTCGACATCACACTCTACAACGCCTTGTACGGGAAACGGTTCTCCTCTACATTCGCGTCTATTGTAAATGACATTTTGAAAGACAACAGTCAAGTTTTTCAATTCCTGACCTGCAATGCAATGATAGGGAACAATGGCCAAGTTAAAAGAAAGGAGTGAACAGGTCCCTAATTGACCAGTTTCATCGTTAACCTTGCCTACAGCTGCTTGAATTTTTTTTAAAGTTTCTGCCAAAGAAACATCATAGAGGTCATTTAAATGCCCTTCTTCTACAGGATCTTTTTGAATAACCTCACAAATATTAGCCTGTGGAAGTCTTTGTACGCGAAATTGCCCCAAAAGAGAAGCGTACTGGCTTGCCCCGGTTGCGGGAATTAAAGATTCAAAAGCCTTTACACTAGAAGAATAATCCGTATAAGAATACATGACAGAGATCCTTTTTGATTGTGAATTTGATTAAAATCTGTTTCTTATGAGAAAAGAGAAAAGTGCGCTTTCATACGCTCAATCAGATTTTGTTGGATGAAATGAACGGCTCCTGAAATACCGCTTAGCATAGAGCGAGGGGTGACATTACCGTGGCATTTAACCACAATGCGTTCAAGACCGCATAGAAGACCACCTGGAGATTCGGCATGATCAAATAATTTTTCGATGGCATCAAAGTGTTCGCTATTGCCCAGTTGATTGCGGAGGAGCTTAAAAATCAGCGAAGAAATACCTTCACAAGATTTTAATAAAATATTCCCCGTGAAGCCGTCCGTCACAACGACATCCACGTTTCCGCAAAAAACATCTTTTCCCTCCACATTCCCAATGAAATTTAAAGGAAGATCTATTTTTTTGAGACGCCATGTCTCTACGTATTGTTGTAGTTCTTGATAAGCCTTCCTCAGTTCATGATGCCCTTTTAAAGGTTCAATGCCAACATTCAGTAGACCCACGTTTGGACAGGTTGTCTTTTCAATGCTCTTTTGAAAGAGGGCTCCCAATTGGGCAAACTGCACATAATGCTCTGCTGTACATGTGATGTTGCCGCCTGCGTCAATAATGGAAACATTTCCTTTCTCAGCCGGCATTGTGATCAACAAAGCAGGACGTTTTATATTGGGAAGAAGGGGTATATTCAAAGTCGCAGCAGCAATCAGCGCCCCGGTGTTTCCTGCAGAAACAAACGCATCGATTTTTTTATCTTTTAAATACTGGATGCCTTGCACAAGTGAAGAGAGAGGTTTACGCCGAATCGCTTCAAGAGGATGGTCTTCCATCAAGATTTCTTGCTGGACAGCGATGCACTTCACATGCATGTGAGAAGGGATTTTTTTTTGGAAATCTTCTGAGGATTCTTGTGGAATAAACACAAGCATAGAGAGGGCAGGGTGAAGCTCTGCTGCTTTTAATACAGCGTCAAAAAGGATTTCTGGAGAGCTATCGCTCCCCATTAAATCAATCCCTATACAGACTTTTTCTTGTTGTTTCCTCATCTTGGCACTCTAAAAAGAAAATTCCAATTAGCTCTGCTATAGTGAGAGCAACTGCTAAAGATCACGCAATCGTTTAGCTCGAGGAAAAAAGACAAAACGAACAGCTTACTCAGCTTCTGATTTACCTAGTACAACTCGATCGCCATATGCACCGCACGCTTGACAAATTGTGTGAGGAAGTTTTGATACTCCACAATTTGAGCATACAGATACACTTTTTGCTTTCTTAGCGTGGTGTGATCGGCGAGAATTTTTTCTTGCGTTTGACGATCTATTACGTGGGACTGCCATGAGTGACTCCTTTTAACCTTAAAACTGCCTAGGCATTAATTTAATTCAAGATCCGAAAACGGTTGATGCCCATCGGGATCTCCCCCATTTGAGGATGAATCATTAGTTTTTAAATATTTTTTAAATTTCTCTCTTTTGGGACAATTGCCTTCGCATTCGACAAATTCGGGAGTTTCCAACAAAATGCTTTCACGCAAAAGTTCCTGATAATCAAATATACCGGTCTTAATTTTTGCCAGAGGTTCGGCATGATAAAAACTCTCCAAGAATACGCCTACTGAAACATCCTCATTGCAAATTGCGCAGGGAATATGTGCTTCCGCTTCTGCTTGCAAATGCAAAATGAGTTCATCACCAGCTAAATAAGCTTCTCCATCCACGACAACCGGTTTCTTAAATGAAAGTTCATCTTCATGAACGTCCAAGAAATCTGGTGAAACTGTCTCATGAATTTCAACTTTATCTCCTGTTTTCAGGCGATCAACATAGATTTTAAACAAACGTTCCATAGGAGATTATCTTAAAATTAAGGGATTATATTTAAATAATCTTCAATTCTACAATTCTTTCTTCTTTTTTTCCATAAAATTCCTAGCCTTCGTTAACACTCCTTTTCTCAATAACTAATAAATGCCGTTTTCTTGAAGAATCGCAAGCTTTTCTTTTGCCGCCAAAGGGCTTTTATAAAGGGATGTCCCATGAAGAAACAAATGCACGTGCTGTGCTTGCCTTTTTGAAGAAAGTATAATTTTTTGCACAATGTAGCGAAACTTTTCGGATGTATTGATATAGGGCAATAAGCTTTCAATGTTGCTTTTTTTATCATTTTGCATCGCAAAATCCATAAACTCAGCAACCTTTTCTCGCGCTTTAGCAGAAAGAGAAAGCAGCTCTCTAACTTCGTTCACGCTAGCATTTTCGGTAAAAAGCATGATGAAAAAAGGAGATTCAATGCGGTGATCAAAATTGAGACAATCGAGAACTTCACTAATTTTTCTTTTTCTCTCATTTCTTAAATTGTTCAAGGCAACCGCCGTTGTTAAATAGACTCTTTCGCATCTTACTTTAGTATCCTCCCCTTTTTTTCTTAAAAGAGATAGAGAAAAGAGAGGTGTAAGCGTTTCTAAAAGAAGAAGATATTTTCTTATAATCTCTTTGGTCGAGAGAGGCGTGCGACAAATTGCCGAAAAAAGACTAAAGACCTGTTCTTCCCGATCTCGCATTTTTTTTAATCCGTTAACTAAACATATTAATTGGGGATCAGATAAATAAACAACGCCAGTGGGAAATTTTTGATATAAAGCTTTTAACGCACATTCATCATCGCCGCATTTATCCACAAAAACTCGGATCAGTTCCGAATCGATCATAGGGATAAGATCGAGTAAAGGCTCGAGCATTTTTTGCTCGATCCAGGGTTGTAAATAGGCTTCAAATTCCAAAGGAGAAAGAGTCTGAATTTGTTCTAGTTTTGGGACCTTGGGCTTCTTTTCTTCTTCGATTTTTTTTAAACTGATGCGCACTTTGCACAGAGATTCTAAACATTCTCTTTTTTCTGAAGATTTTGTTGCTTTAAGCTCGAAAAAATCCATCACATCCTTCAGTTTGGAACAATCAGTCAATTCCATCCATTCCTTATTTTTTTCACAAAACAAAGACAAAGAGCTTACCACATTTGAAATACGCATTGTTGTAAACCGATCTCCTGGAAGAAACGAGGTCGCCCACCTTAACCATTTATACCATCTCCCGTAAGATTTTTTAGGAAGAAGATCAATATCTAACCACCGTTGTCCCTCAAGGACTTGTGCAATTTGATCCATTTTTTGATGAAATTCCACCTGTGTAGCACATTTTTCCATCATCATTTGTTCCAAAGCTTCCATTGTTAAAATACTTATAAAATTTTATAATAATAAATGAGAGGTCCTCCAAACCAGGAGATTTTTATGGATTGGAAAGAATTTTCTCAAAATCCTTACATGCCCAAGCCTTTATGGATTATCCAGTTCAAAAAAGAAGCCGTTGATTTACCTTTAAAATATCCACCGGTCGATCTTTTAATTCCTTCTCCTGATCCCAATAGCCCAGATTGGGTGATTTCAGAAGCTAAAATCAATCAAGAAACCCTCAATTCCCTTGTCGCCATTCAAAAGGCATGCAAAAAAATCAAAAAGGAATGCACAGAAGAACTCAATAAAAAAATTGATCAAGATAACCCCGAAGAATGCGCGGCAAAATCTAAGCGTCTGCAAGCAAAAGTTGAAGTTTTACAAGAATTAATGAAGCAATTTCAAAAAATCCTCAAACAAATCAACACGCATTCCTCTTAATCACCTTTCCTCCAGTTATTTTTTTGTAGAAAAGATCCTGCTTTTATCTTAAAATAGATCCTTTAAGTGCAGTGCGATTTTATTCTGTTTATAACAGATAAAAAAGCGATCGCCTTTCCCAATTTTATTGGGATGACAATCAATCGAAAAAACAAGCTAAACAGAAAGGCTTTCACTGCGAAAAATGACGCCATAAATCTGAAGCATGGATGATTTTTCTGAAGAATTTATCTATTCAATCTAAAGCGTGGGTCAAAAGCTAGAGCCGTCAAATCTGGACATCTTCTGCTAAAATCGAACAGATGAGATCTATTGCTTTTAACCAGTCCTTTTTCGCATCCGCCTTTCCTACCTGTTAGGGTGACCAATGGATGAAATTCTACTTAATATCGAATCCAAAGAGCTTCGATATGCCCATCTTAGAAATGGGCAACTTTATAATCTCATTGTGGAGAGAAAAAGAGAGCGACAGCTGGCCGGCAACATTTACAAAGGCAGCGTGACCAATATTCTCCATAATATTCAATCTGCATTTATTGACATCAATGAAGGCGAAAACGGGTTTATTCACATTTCAGACATTTTGGAAAATACCAAAAAGTTTGAACAAGTCTATGACATGGACTTTGATTTAGATTATGATATTAAAGGACTCGATGATAAACAGCAAAAAAAGCAGGATATCGAAGAGGTCATGAAAATCGATCAACCTGTGCTCGTTCAAGTTGTCAAAGAGCCCATTGGTTCCAAAGGGGCCCGTCTAACTTCCAACATTTCTCTAGCTGGACGTTATTTGGTGTTGCTGCCTAACTCTTCACATCGAGGAGTCTCACGCAAAATTGAAGATCGCAATGCGCGCGAAAGACTGAAAAAATTGATTCGAGCCTTTGAAATGCCAACGGATATGGGTTTAATTTGCCGTACGGCCAGTGCTCGCGCCACACCGGAAATGTTAATTGCCGAAGCAACAGATTTGCTGAGCACTTGGCATACCATTATGGAAAACTTCCATAAATCCAGCGGCCCCTCTTTGCTATATGCAGAATCAGACTTAATCAAACGGGCAGTCATCACAGCTGTGGACAAACGTTTTGAGCGCATCTTAGTGGATGACTATGCGGTCTATCAAAGTTGCAAAAATCTCTATAGCCGTTATGCCAGTGAACATGCCTTGCGCATCGAATACTATCGAGATAATGTCCCCATGTTTGAACGGTTTAACGTAGAACGAGAAATCGATAAAACATTACGTCGAAAAATCTGGCTCCCAAGCGGTGGATATCTGTTCTTTGACCGCACTGAAGCGATGTATACAATTGACGTCAACTCTGGCCGCAGCTCCAATAACAAAGTGGATGTTGAAGAATCGCTCGTCAGAATCAACCTGGAAGCCGCTGATGAAATTGCGCGACAATTACGCCTACGTAATATCGGGGGACTTGTCATCTGCGACTTTATTGACATGCGTTATCGTAAAAACCAAAGAAGAGTCCTCGATCGCCTGAAAGAATGCATGAAAGAAGATTCGGCTAAATGTACGATTTTGGGGATGAGTGAATTCGGTCTTGTCGAAATGACACGTCAGCGCAATCGAGAATCTCTAATCCAAACAATCTTTACCACTTGCCCTTATTGTAGTGGAAGAGGCCTCGTTAAAACACACGAAAGCGTTTCTATTGAGATTGAGCGAGCCTTGAAAAAAGCCATCGCACACAACCAGCAATTTGCACTTAAGCTAGTCGTTCATCCAGAGCTGGACCACTATTTGGCCTCCATCGATAAGAGATTTTTATTAAAAATCGCTGAGGGTCTAAATGCTCGCTTAGAATTTGATGTGAATGACAATCTTCATCTGAATGAATTCCATTTCTATTCGACCATTACCGATAAAAAAGTTGAGGTATAAGAATCGACATGGACTATATCAAAAGGGTGGAAAAAACCTTGCACGAGGGGCTGATTTCAGAGTCATTCGCGCAAGCGTTAAAAAATTTCTATTTAAGCTATGCAGAAGCGATTACTTCGAATGGGCAATGCATGGCCTCTTTCGAACCGCTTCATCATCGCTTTTTAGATTTTGTGATTGAGCAAATTCGCTCCCCTTTTCATTTTGAGCCCTTTCACCAGGAAATTACCTCTCCCTTTAATTACTATGAATTTGGTCTTGATTACATGCGTCCTCTTGTTAAGCTGGACCGCTCCAAAGTTTTTCACTTGGAGCGAGTCGACGAAATGGTGGAATTGCTGGTTAAAAAACATAATGTGATCTTGTTTGCAAACCATCAAACAGAACCAGACCCACAAGCAATTAGCCTCTTGCTCGAGAATACGCATCCCAAATTTGCCGAGGATATGATTTTCGTTGCAGGTCATCGCGTGGTCATGGATCCAATGGCTGTTCCCTTTAGCAAAGGGCGCAACTTGCTATGTATCTACTCAAAGAAATATACTGAAAATCCACCAGAAGAAAAAGCTAAAAAGCTTCAGCACAATCAGCGAACAATGAAAAAGATGGCTCAGCTGCTTTCCGAAGGAGGCAAATGTATTTATGTGGCTCCTAGTGGCGGTAGAGACCGCCCTGATGAACACGGAAGACTTGATGTCGCCCCTTTTAATCCGCAGAGCATTGAAATGTTTTGGCTGATGTCACAACAAGCTCAACATCCGACACATTTCTATCCCCTAGCTCTTGCAACTTATGACTTACTGCCTCCTCCCAATAGCATTAAAAAAGAGCTGGGTGAGCATCGATATGCGCGTTGCACACCTCTATGCCTTTCTTTTGGTGCGGAATTTGACATGGAGAAATTTGATGGAAGTGAGATATCAGATAAAAAGTTGCGTCGAAAATTACGCGCCGATCAAATTTGGGAGCTTGTGCGCAAGGATTATAAAAAAATATCTGAATACATGAATGCTTAAGAGCGACCGATGGCTAGTTTTAAGTTGAAACAACAAATAGCCGAAGATTTAGAAAAGATTCAGTCCCCTTCCCCTTCTTGGATTGTCCCCTCCTCTTTTCAATATGATGTTGTGATTATTGGAGCTGGCATGGCGGGATTGGCCGCAGCTTTTGCCCTCCAACGCTTAGGCGTTTCAAACATCCAGATTTTTGATCAAAATGAAACAGGTCTTGAAGGACCTTGGCTCACTTACGCCCGTATGCCAAGCCTACGCTCTATGAAAGAACTCGTTGGTCCTGCTCTCGACATTCCTTCCCTCACATTCCATGCTTGGTATGAACATCTGTTCGGCAAAGAAAAGTGGGAAAGGCTGAGGAAAATTCCAACCAACCTGTGGATGGATTATTTGTGCTGGTTGCGCCATATCCTTAGCCTTCCTGTTGAAAACAAGCGAACCCTGACAAATATTCAGGAGTTTAACCAAGGCCTTCAACTTCAAATCAACGATCAAACCATCACCACGCGTAAGCTAATACTCGCAACGGGAAGAGGGGGATTCGGGGGATCGCGATTCCCTTTCTTTGTGTATCCTTTGCCCAAAAAATTTTATGCACATACCAATGAGAGCTTCCCCTATGAGACACTGAAAAATAAACGGATTGGAATTATCGGAGGAGGCGCTTCTGGATTTGACGCTGCAGAAACAGCTTTAGAATGCGGGGCTAAATCTGCTGACATTCTAATCAGACGACCCAGCTTACCCCATGTGAACAAAGCTGCGAGTCTGACGTATACGGGCTTTTTTGAAGGCTATTACGATCTTGATGATAACCAACGGTGGCAATTTCTAGACGCCTGCTATCGCGACGGAATACCCCCTCCTGTCGAGGTTCTAGAAAGAATGAAAGAGTTTCCCCATTTTCAAGTTCTATTGGGACGAGAAATTACCCGCGCCACAACCACCCAGCATGAAATTTTAATCGATACAAATAAAGGCTCTCTCACCTACGATTTTCTTATCTTGGCAACAGGCTTTGAGATTGATGGATTTAAACAACCTGAACTTGCCCCGTTTATGCATCAGATCCTTCTTTGGAAAGATCGTCCTGGAATTCAGCACTTAAACGGACCTTATTGGTTTTATCAAAGTCCCTATTTAGGCCCTCACTTTCAATTTTTGGAAAAAATGAAGGGCGAAGCACCCTTTCTTAAAAACATTTACTGCTTCAATTATGCTGCTACGCTGAGTCACGGTCAATTAAGTGGGGACATCCCCGGTATTGGAAGAGGAGCTCAACGTTTAGCAAGAGGAATTACCAAAGATTTTTTTACAGAAGATTGGATGGATTACGACACACAACTCAAAGAATTCCAAGTTAATGAATTTATTCAAGATAATTACAAATTTTTTCAGAATTAAAAATAATAGATCAGTTTTTATTCCAATAAATACTCATATAATTTAAAATTATATAACCATCCTAAACAAAAAAAGGGATTTATTATGAAATATTTGTTTCTCTCTATCGCTTTGTTTTTCGCTTCTTTTGCGGCACCCAATTACGCTTCTGCTGATTATCAAAGTTTATTAGATTCCACTTCGCGCTATGTCGAATTTGTGAACCAATTTGGTTCAGAAGAGGGGGGAGCTGAAGGTAGCGAATCCATATTTGCTCCTACATTTAGAAAATCCGTAAACGGTGAACTTTCCGATGAAACACCCGAAAGCTTTTTAGAACAAATGGAATTTGCCAAAATTTGGGTGGGCGGATGGTACGCACAGGTTTTAAACGTGACTGTCTCTCCCGAAACACAATCTGCGACAATCTATTACATCTGCACAACAAAAGAAGAAAAAGCTTACATTACTTTTGCCATGTTGCATTTTAATGAAGATAATCAGATAACAGAGCTTACAACTGTTTATAATCTCTATGCCGGTCAGGAAGATCTCGTGCATATTAACTAAAGCCCTATGAGCCATTCCAATGGACATCTCAAAAGAAGACTTTTTCTTGCACGCTTTAAAAGCAAATATCTCCAAAGAAAAAGCGGATGTCCTTTGGAAGGCGCTTCAAAATATACACTCTGTTTCTCAAGAAACAACCCCGTTTAAACTTCTGTACTATTTCGGCTCCTTGATCACCATCAGCGCCATAATTTTATTTATGGGCTTAAATTGGGAGCTTCTCGGCGGCGGGGGTATCTTTTTGATTGCATCCCTGTATTCCATTCTTCTGACTTGGTTTGGAAGTGTCCTATGGAAAAATAAAACCTTGCGAACGCCAGCTAGCTTACTCATTACGCTCGCCATTTGCATGGTTCCTTTAGCCATTTATGGATTAGAAGTCTATCTGCAAGTTTGGCCGACCGATTACCCTGGCGAATATGCCGATTTCTATTCCCGCGTTAAAGGAAGTTGGATATTTATGGAAATCGGTACGCTACTAGCGGGATTCCTCGCCTTGAGATTTTTTAATTCCTCTCTCATCACCATCCCCATTTTTGTGGCTGGCTGGTTTCTGGTTATGGATGGAGTGCATTTCTTGAGAGGTGAAAGCCAATACACCTATCCTCTTATCACTTGGGTATCTCTATATTACGGATTAGGACTTATGATCGCGGGGTATTTTTTGGACCGTTATGGCAAAGATAAATACGCCTTCTGGAGTTATTTCTTTGGAACACTCGCCTTTTGGTCTAGCTTATGTGATTTAGCGTGGAATCATAGTGAAAATGAATGGATTTTATTGATCTATCTACTGATCAATTTTATTTTACTTTCTCTTTCCATCCTTCTTCAAAGAAAAATCCTCTGTATTGTTGGAGCGATCGGTATTTTTGCCTATCTCAGTCATGTGGCATACCGTATATTTGAGAACTCAATTTGGTTTCCTATTGTTCTCAGCTTGATCGGTATTTTGCTCATTTATTGTGGCGTTTTATACCAAAAACATCGCGTCAAGCTCCAAAATTGGATGTTTAATCAAATTCCCGAACGCCTTCGAGACCACTTTTCGTTTAAACCTTAAGCCAATTGTAGTCGAGGTTCTAGTCCATATCTTTCTCTAAGGTTTGAATACGTGATTAGTTATTAACAAAATAGATCTTCAACTAATTATCTTTATAAAAAAGCTCTCATTACATAAAATTAATTTGATTAATCCCTCAAAAATGCATATAGAGATGCTTTTCCATAACTGTCTTTCTTATTTTAGAAAAATAATTTTTGGATGCGAGGTTTTTTAGTTTATTTTGCATAATCCCATTTAGCTAAAGGTTAAATTAATGATTTTAGATTTTTGTGTAAATCCAAGCCCCATCCCCTTATTTACAGAATTGTATACAAAAAAAGAAGATGAAGCCTCCATTAAATTGGCCAATTTGATTTTTTCAGAAGCTCAACCGCTTTTGATAGATCATGCGAAGAAAACCGATGATGATTATAGATTAGAATATCTAACATTTTACAACAGGATTCTTCAGGAACGAAGCCATGAACTTTCCGCACTAGATCAACGCATAACTAAAGTCATGCAAACAGTTATTTTGGGCTCTATGAAAATATTAATTCAAAAAGAAGCTCGACTTGTTGTTGAACCATTTGAATTTACAAAAAAATTATTAAATCCTGGAGAAATCAGTGATCATTTATCAAGGGTGACCACTGAGGTTAGGAATAAAATGGGATCTATCTTCGATGTATCTTTAAAAAATACTCAATCAGAGGGGGGTGACCTAGCTGCCATAGCAGAAAAATCTCTTAAATTATCTCAAGTGAGCTCTAGATACTCTGAACATTTATATGGGGAATATTTTAAAATAAAATCTTATCCAATTGCTAAGATGATGATGGCGGAGCTCGATGAGCAATCCCCTGCTATTGTGGATCAAGCTGCTGAGATTTCGGATGAGGAAAAAATGCTCCTGACATACTTTAAAATTTTTTAAAGAGTATTTCCATCCCTGCGTTTCTTGGGTTAAACAATAGAAGACATGGGATAGCCCCATGTCTTCTAGAATGACTTTAAATGACATAATCAAGCGAAAATAGAGGGAATGCTATCAAAGCTCGAGCGTTCAAAAGCGACTCGATATAATTCCTCAAATTATTGGACAAAGCATCATATGCTCGATGTGTAGAAAGAGAATCCACGTGCTTCAATATTTTTTTTATTTCATCCTTTTCTAAAACAAATGCTTGCTGATATTTCTGGATCAAATATTTAATTAAATTCTCGTCGAAAGAAACTCTCACAGCTAATTCTACGGCATTCACTCTTCCACAGTCTCCAAAACTGCATAAAGGCTGCAGCTGTCTGGGATCACGCTCTACAATTTGCTTGGCAATCTCTCTTAATCTTTCCGAAGAGGAACAATTTCTCAAAATGATATGTAAAAAATTCAAATCGCTTGTTTGATTGGATGCTTGAATGTAGTACTTGATTAGGTATTCAATTATTTCTACGGATAAAACTTTCTCTGTTGCTACCATGGCATTTTCCATGATAGAACGATCGTCATGATCTTCATCTTTTAAAGACTCCATTTTAACAACAAATTCATCTCCTCGCCTTTCAAAAAGATCCTTAATCTCTTGAAAACTGTTTCTTGCAAAAACGGTCATCAACTCTTTTTGCAATTCTAAGCATTTAATAGCCTGCTTGATTTTATAAGTGGGATCTACGATGGAATGTACTTTAGAATGAAGTTTTTTACCTACGTTCCTAACCAAAACCGCTTCGCTTTGAGTCAGTTCATTTATGCGCGCAAGTAATTCGCCCCTCTCTTTTTCACTGAGAGCAGATTTTTTAAAACATTCTTGAACCATGAAACTGATAGCGGAGTCATCCTGTGTGATCGGGAAACTATGGATACTCATTTCTACAGGAGTCAAACCTCTTATATTTTGTCCTTGGAGCCATTCAGGATTTTCTTGTACTGTTTTCTTCATTAACAATTGCATATTGGTTGATAGCTTATTTCGCGCAAATATATGCAAAAGATTGATTCCTGTATCTTTCGCCAGCATCACATACTGGTTGAGAAGAAAAGAAAGAGTTTCTTCAGGCAAATCGACTCGACTTTGTTCTAAAGCGACCTCTAAAATGGACCGATGATTAAGGACCCTATCTGCCCCTTCATGTTCTAAAAACATGTCTGCAGAAAATTCTTCTGCTCTTCGAGCAAAGATTTCTTTTATTACTTCAGCACCAACATTCTCTAGTATCTGTAAAAGCTCATCTTTTAATTTGATGCATCTATCTTCTTTGTGTTTGTCTTCATGAACTTCTTGTCTGACAAACCAATGACCACTGGATATTCCTAAGGCAGGTGGAAACATACTTCGCTCCTTATCTTATATTGATAAAAAATGTTTCTTTGAAGCTAATACGGAGTGATCATAGAGAACGAAAAAATTAATGGCACATAAAATCTTACTTCACACCTTTTTTAAGCATAAAATAAATGCTAAAGATCATCGAAGATATAATGAAAAGGGTTTCAAAAGAAGACATAGATTTCTATGCCTTCTTTATTGCATCAGGGCTTACCGATTTTTTGGAATAATGACCAACGCATCCGATACTTTTCTTCCTTTTCGAGTGCCATCAGGAGGATCATTGACAACCACATTTTTCAAAACCATTGTCGAACACTTGCCCCCACATAGGTTAAGCGCCTCTACACACCCAAGTTTTTGCATAAGCTCCGCTAAGTCTGGAATTGTGATTCCTTTTGTGTTCCATATATTTTTATAAAACCCATCTACAACGACAAATAGCCAATTTCCATTTTCTAAAATACCTACAGCAGTTCGAGCTAAACGTACGTTTAAAAAATGAGAACCGGTTTGCTCAGCACTAAAATCTGTAACAAGGCGTCCTCCCCTCACCAAAATTGGAGTTCCTCCTACAATATGAACGATATCACTCCATTCTTCACTTTTCGTGTAAGGAGGATGAGATTGAGGGGTAACATGAATATCCCATTCAAAATCGTCACCTTCCGCTATTGGGGGAAAAGAAAGCGTTTTAAGAACTCCAATCATTAGAGAGACCCCATCTGCAGGAATAGAGGCTCGCTTTTTTTCAATTTTGCTCACTTTTTGATCTTTGATCAACAACTGTAGTCCAAGGTTTGGGTAATCAAATTGTTTTCCGATGTGAGGCGTACACAAAATAACCTGCTGATCTTTTAGAATGCGATTAATTCCATCAATTGGAATTACGGCATTTCCACTATAACCATAAATTTGCGTTAAGATTTGATCAAAAAGTACCTTCTCATCAGCATGAGACCATCCAATAGCCCCTCTAGGTTTGTGCGGAGTTCCATACCAATGATTATCGATTTTTAAAATTCCCATTGGGAGATCCGCAAACTCACCTTTCATTTTGAAAAAGCCCCCATTCACTGCTGCAATAGCCTTATGCCGTTTGGCCATCGAGCTAACAGCTTCAACATCGCCCTTGTTTTTAACGGGAATGATATCAAAAAAATGAGGATTCACTTCAAGAACATGTACGGATGTTTGATCCGATAAAAAAATATGGCTATAGGAAATTCCCTCCGGAAGCTCGACTGCAATAGCAGTTCTCACAATGGCTAGACAGCTGATCAAAAATAGTCGATTGATGATTGAATTAAACATTTTTTCCTTCTTTTCAAATAGCGATTCGATACCCACCATCAACATACTGGATGGTGCCAGTCACATAGTCATTTTCAAATAAATAAAGAACACATTTCGCGATTTCTATGGGCTCCCCAAGACGTTTAGCAGGTAAACGTTTCACTAAAATTTTGAAGCATAGCTTCATTATCTTTTTCATATACATGGGCTAGACGTGGAGTATCGATACACCCCGGCGAAATAACATTCACACGAATAGGAGCTAATTCAAGTGTAAAACCCCTGAAAAAAGCACAATAGCACCATTTTTGCTTATATGAGGCGTGCCATATTTTATGGAATAATATTGCCCCCAAAATTTGCTATCAAAACTTGCTCGTGCAATCGATGTATCGAGTTCCAAACAAGATCCAGTAGAACTAGAAGAGCCTGGAGTTGCTAAATAATCGAAATGGCCTATCTCAGAAAAGAAATTTTTCACGTTATGTTCATCAGACACGTCGAGTTGTTTGACAATGACGCTTGAACCGATTATTTCTTTTGCCTTATCTAATTTTTGTTGCGAGCGGCTAGCAATAACAACCTCAAAACCTTTATTTACAGCAAGTTGCGCTATGGCAAGGCCAATCCCCGAGCTTCTTCCAATGATCACAATGCATTTTCCTGCAAGTGACATAAGTGTTCCTACATATTTTAATTAAAAAAGAAAAAACATCGTAATCTTCTAAGGTTAATAATTCAAGTTCTTAGTTGATATACAGGTTTTGTGAAAATATGGATTTAATCAAAAAAAATTGCCACATGATTAGTTTTTATCAGGGAAAACAGAAGATTTTCTCTTTATGGAGACGCCATAGAAAAAATCCCAGCGCTTTTAAAACGCGGTTATTGAAAAAAAAAGGGGCCTTCTCTATGATTAGCAGGTCCTGGGGTGTTAGCTCAGTTGGTAGAGCGCAACAATGGCATTGTTGAGGTCATCGGTTCGAATCCGTTACACTCCATCACTCTTTTTGATCTTCTTTCAACCTTTCATTAAACAGCCTTTCCCAGCGAGAATAATCAGATTCCAAGCGGACCTGTTCTTCTTGAATTTGTTTATCTTTTTTTAGCGATGCTTTTTTTCGTTTAGGGGGATTTTCTGCAATGAGCTTTTCTAAATTTTTTTGAAAGGCATTGAGATAGTAGGAAAAACAATCTTCTGCTTGAACAGCTGGTAGAGGTTCTGTGGGGACTTTTTTTGGTGGAGTTATTTGTTTTTTTTCAAGCTGAAGACGAGGGAGAATCCGCCGTCGCCCTCGATTGGCATAGCGCTTATTTAACCATCCGATAAACTCTTCAACTGTTTCTGTTTTAGCGGCTTGCAATCTAGACAGCCAGGCTAACTTTTTATCTGAGGTTACAACGGTACATTGAAACGGTGACTTGCGTATTTTCAATTCACTGATGATGAATTCATCCGCCGTTTCTCCCGTAGAAGAAAAGATGATTTCGAGCTGCTTATAATGTGTGCGGGAAGTCTCCCCCAGTTGATATTGCGCATCAAAAACAAGGGTCACATTTAAATTTAAAGCGGCAATTTTGGTGTGGAGATCTTCAATGATTTTTTCACGCTGTAGAGCGAGATTATCACCGACTCGCAAGACGCGAAACATGAGATTATAGCCATCAATAAAGTAATGCATTATAAACTCTGCAAAACTCCCAGCAGCTTTTCAAAAGCTTTGTAACGATGAGAAATACGGTTTTTTGTAGAATCATCTAGCTCAGCAAACGTTTTGTCATAATCATGTTTGACAAACAGAGAATCATAGCCAAAACCATACCTCCCTTTTTCTTCTTTCAGCAAAAAGCCTTCACAAATGCCTGTCACACTTTTTTTTACTTCCCCCGTTGGCAATGCAAGCACTAAAGAGCACTGAAAATAGGCAGAACGCTGAATTTCGCTTAAATGCTGCATATTTTGCAAAAGCTTTTGTCGGTTTTCTGCATCTGTAGCATCCTCGCCCGCATAACGTCGTGAATAAATGCCCGGCGCCCCATCTAAAGCGGGAACAACCAATCCTGAATCATCTGCCAGCACCCACTTACCTAATACTTTAGCTGCATCAACCGCTTTCAGCTGCGCATTTTCTTGAAAGGTTTTGCCTTCTTCGACTGGAGACTTATATTGTGGAAAATTAAGAAGCGAGAGAACATCAATTCTAGGCAAAGACTTAAACATTTCGCGGAACTCTCGAATTTTATGTAAATTCGAACTTGCAAGCACAATTTCCATTTCAGACTCCTTTAAGTAGATGACAGTTAAATCCGAGAGGGCCTCAATATAACAATCCCAACAAAGAAACTTTATAAGTCTCCCGTTGGGATTTTATAGCGCATATTAGACTCTATTCAAATCATCTGCTAAGAAAGAGTCAAATTTTATTAATCTTGGAAGATGTTTTTAATCGTCCGGATGGTGAAATTCTGATTTCTAAACTCAAATTCTTCTCCAACTTTTCGTCCTAACATCGCCTCGGCAAATTTAGATTGAAATGATAGAATATTTGTATCTGCATCTGCATCCCAAGGTCCTAAGATCGTATATGTCACCACATTTTTCTCAGGATCTTCCAATTCCACAATGCTTCCAACGCTAACTTGATTGAGATAGATATCGTCTTTCGTGATGATGCGTGCACGATTAAGTTGCTCGGACAAACGCTTTAGCTCCCCTTGAAGACGAGAACGCTTCTCTAAGGCAAACTTATATTCAGAATTTTCACGCAAGTCTCCCAAGGAACGCGCAGCTTCAATTTCACGCGCATTTTCCACAACTTCCGTTGTTCCAATCTGCCGAATTCTTTCCTGTGTTTGTAGGTATCCTTCTTCCGTCGTCCAAATCGTATTCTGATCGTTTTTTGTATCCTTACTTTGTCTAGCTGCGCCTAAAGTTGGATGAACGACAGTCGCAAGAGAAGCTAAGATTTTTAGATCATGCTCAGTAAAGGTCTGACATTTGGAGGCCAGCAACAGAAACTCTTTTACAAATTCTTTGCTCATCCCTTCAATGAGGGCTCGGATGACTGCATAGCGTTTTTCGCTAATGAGATTGTACATCTTGCGAATCAGCTCGCGTTGTTGAGGGTCTCCCTCTAGTTTATGCATGAGGACGAGGAAGCCATCTAAGAAACGACCTTGACCTTCTTTGTCATTGTAAGGAATCCCATCTGCTTTTTTAACCACTTTTTGGAAATACCAAACAAACAATTCCGGATTTTTTTCAGGGTAGTGGAGCAAATCTTCCAACATATTGAGGAGTAGAGTTTTCGCTTCTTCATCTGCACAGATTTCTTTAATCAAATATTCACGTAAAGTGGATTGATCTGTTTTCGCAAACATTTCGAGGAAAATGTGTGACCAATCTGCGCGTGAGTGTCTCACAACCATCAACGCCCGTTTTTTAAATGGGGTAATGTCGACTTTTTGAATCAGTTCAAAAGGCTGATCGGATTGCACAATCAAAGCTTGAGCCATTCTACCATGTTCCGAAAGACCTAAGAAGGAATCAAGAAACAGATGCGCTTGAACTTCTTGCTCGGGGAGAAGATCTGATTTTGTCAGCAATCCTGTGATTTTTGCTTGCAGAGTTTTCTTGACTTCTTGATCTTTTAAAATATTTGGGAAATCACGCACAAACTGATAAGAGGTTTGCAGAAGGTCATTTGTGTCCGTTTGGTTATCGATCGCATTTTGCCATCTGTCTTCGTGCTTCAATGCTGTTTTGCGAAGCCTGAAGGGTTCTTTTATCCCTTCTGGAGATTCAATCATCGTGTCTTTTTTCACTTTTGCACGAGCCCCTTGCCACCACTTATTCCAATCTTTTTCAGGAATCACTAATTCGCACAATTCATCTTTAACTTCGGCTGCAGTTTTGGGCCCTAAATCTTTGAGAAGAAGTTGAACAACTGCTACTGGATCGTCTTTTGCTTCTTTTTCTAATTCGTCTGGATTTGCAAAACGGCGTGCTAAGAAGTGATCATCAGGAAGTGGAATGAGGGTTTTAAATGCATTCGCAAAGGAGAGATCTTTTCGGCCAGACACCCATTCGAATTCGAGAATGACCTGCTCTCTGACCAAAGAAACATCCATGATTTCCCCTGTGCCCCATCCGGCATTGTGGAAAACGACTTTCCCTTTCTTCATGTGGGCTAATAAATCATAGTTTGCGATGGCTCCTTGGAATTTATCTTTTTTGCGCAATCCAATTAAACGCATCCTTTCTTCAAATAAAGGATCATTTCCGTGATGTTTTTTGAGAATGTCGTGGGTAATTTCGGCTAAAAGAGGAGTGTTTGTCGTTTCTAAGTCAATCAGAAGTTTCAAAACCTCGTAAGAGTCTTTGGGATTTTCGATTTTTTCCCATGTCGGAAGTGCGCTTTCCACATACTCCCCAAATGGCTTAGCCAGATCTGATTTTTTGATCATGCTAAGTAATTGAAGAAGCTCTTCAACATCGACAACATCGCACGTGCAATACTCTTCCCAAAGTTGAAAAAATTTATTAAAATCTCTATTTTGAATTTGAGTGTGAAATTCTTCCAAATAGCCCATTGCCGTCATCCCTCGTTTGTCTAACATTTAAATAAAAAAACTAATTAGCCAGGATTACTCTACAACAATTGCTAGAATAAACCCTGCATTCAATCATCAGTTGAGTTTGCGCTATTAAATTTTTTTAGAATCAGTGGAGCACTTTGTCCCAACATAAGACGCTTTCAATTAGAGTTCTTAAGTAAGAGTTTATTCGAATTAAAATTATGATTGTTCCTGCACGAAAAAGTATAGCTTTTCATTTGATTTATTTCAATTCTTTGCATGTAAATGCATATAATTAACAATTCGAGCTTAAGCAAATACGTTATTATTGCTCTTGCAACCCCTCTCTCGGCACACTTCACTATCAGCCTTAAAGGATAATCTAAAAGGAAAATAAAAAAACAGGGCGATAAGAAGGTGATATATTGCAGATATATTTTTTTTTAATATTGATTAACCAACATGCACTCTTAGCTTTAGCGCGTCTTTTTTCCCCTTCTTGAGCTTTTTTTAATGGCGTGATAAAATGTTATTAGAAGCGTATGGTATTCTCATTTTTAAAAATTGAGCCTTTTTCTTTGTAATTGAGAGCTAAAATGGTAGAAGACCCACCACCTAATATTTTTGATTTTGCTGGTAAAAAAAAGAGCCCAAAGAAAAAAATCCATCCCGCATCGCATCACACACCCGCTCCACTTCAAGAAAAAAAGCCATCCGAAGATAAAGAAATAACTCAAATGCTTGATAGAATGAACTTTATGCGCCGAGATTTGGAAAAAAAACTCGAGGAAGTTTATTCAAAATCAGGCATGTCTCCTTATGAAATCGACGCTTTTTTGAACAATCCGAAAAATGTCGGAACCCCTCTCTGGGAAAAAATGCAAGAGCAAAGGAAGCAAGTCGCCGATCGGTTGCGATCGATGGCTGGAATTGAACAAAAAACAAGAAACGAAATCGAAAAGCACAAAGAAATTGAAATTGAAATCAAAAAAAGAAAAAGCAAGTTACTAGGAACACGTAAAAAGTGGATTCCAATTAAGTGATCTTATCTTTCGCCATTATTTACAATACATTAGGTTTCATATGATCAACCGAATCGATATTTTCATCCCCGCTCGTAGCCAATATGGCGTTTTGAATCAATTCACGACGGACTTCGCAGCGGCGCTTACTCGCCAAGGCGTTAACTGTCGTATTCTGAAAGCCGAGAGGGATAATCCCAGACCTTTTCTAGACCAAATATTTCAAGATCCACCCAATTGCACCCTTTCTTTTAATGGACTCTTACCAGATGAAGAGGGCCGTTTTTTTTGTGATCTGATTAACATCCCTCACGTGGCCTATCTTGTGGATGCTCCCACACTTTTTTTTTCTTTAGCCAATAGCCCCTTAACGATTATCACCTGTGTTGACCGACTGGGCAGCCAATTTTTTACTGAGCTCGAAAGTGCTCAGTCTTTTTTCCTTCCCCATGGAGTTGATCAAGACCTTAAAGATCTACATTTGGAAAAAAAGTACGAAGTTGTCATGTTCTCCTCTTGCATCGACTATGAAAAAATTCGAGAAAATTGGGAGCAACGTTTTTCCAAACCTTTGATCAACGCGCTGAATGAAGCGATAGACGTTTCACTGAATCAAGATGGGATCTCTTATATTCATGCATTTGTGCAAGCCGTGGATAAACAAGCTAAACAAGGCAATCCCATCCCCTCGCATGAAATTAACTTTGTCGAAGTTTTAGACATGCTAGAACGCTACATTCGGGGAAAAGACCGTGTGGAGCTAGTGCGCAACATTCGAGATGCCCAGGTCGATGTTTTTGGAGCCCCCGATGAATCCAAAAGTTGGAGCGACTACTTTAAAGATATGCCTAATGTTCGCTGCCATGATCCTGTTCCTTATCAAGAGGCCATTCAAATCATGCAGCAATCAAAAATTGTGCTAAGTAGCTGCGCCTGGATCAAAGACGGTCTGCATGAGCGCATTTTGGCTGGCACTCAATCGGGAGCTCTGGTTGTTTGCCAAGAAAACCCCTATCTTCTGGAAGAGTTTCCTCGGGATAAAAGTTTACTTTATTACCGACATGGCCAATGGGATGCGCTAAATGCTAGCATTTATCACTTCCTTAACAACGAAAACGAAAGACAAGATCGCGTGCAGCAAGGACAAAATATTGTCCAAAATGGGCATACCTGGGATCATCGCGCCAGACAGCTTCTTCGCGATTTAAATACTTACTTTTCATCTGAATAGGAATTGCATGATTGAAAAGATCGACGTTTTAATGCCCGAAAGCAGCCAATACCAAGTTTTGCATCATTTTTCACAAAAACTTTTTGAGGCGCTATGCCGAACAGGCCTAAGCTGCCGCTTATTAAAAGGGCTGGAAATCGAAGCAACGCTTTTGAGTGATCCACCAGATCTGACCATCTGTTTTAATGGAGCGCCACAAGATGCGGAAGGAATTTTTTTATGTGATATCATTCAAAAACCTCATCTTTCATATCTTGTGGATGTCCCCTATCACTACTATGAGCTTCTTCAAAGCCCCCATATGGCCATTGCATGTGTCGATGAATTTTATGGAGAACTCCTAGACTCGCTTCGTTTTCCCAATCATCTATTTCTGCCTCATGCTGTTGAGAGAGAAATTTTTGAAGACACCGAGCGAGAGAAAAGCTTTGAAGTTGTGATGCTAGCTTCTTTCATTGACTATAAAATTCGTATGCAAGACTGGAAGAAAAAATTTCCCACTTATGTTGTAAAAGCCATGCAATTTGCTGTCGAGCAAACCTTTGCAGATGCCTCCACCTCATTCATCGAAGCATTTCATGCTGAACTCAACCAGCAAATCAAGCAAATAACCCATTTCGATTTGCGCGCCATTCCTTACTTCACCATTTTCCGCGAAATTGAGTTGTGTATCAAAGGAAAGGGACGCATCGATCTTGTCAAAGCTCTTAAAGATTTACCTGTACATCTATTTTGTTCAGAGGAAGATCAAAGCTATTGGAAAAAAGCTTTGGGGAAAAAAACGCGAACCGTTTTTCATCCCCCAATTGACTATGCTTCTTCTTATGATTTGATGAAAGCAAGTCGCATTGTTTTAAATAGTAGTCCCCACATTAAAAGAGGGGCGCAAGAACGAATTTTTGGCGGCCTTGCTTGTGATGCTCTGGTTGTCACAGCTGAAAATGCTTACCTGAATAAAATATTCAGGAATAACGAGGATCTACTTCTCTATCAGCCAACAAAATTGGATCAATTACCTGAACAAGTCTCTTACTATCTTGAAAATGAAGAACAGCGCAGAACTGTGGCACAAAGTGGCAAACTAAAGGTCAAGCAAGCGCATACTTGGGATCATCGGGTAAAAACTTTAATGGATCAAATCAATTGATCAAAATGAAATGTTTTTTGTAATAAAAAAATATGGAAGACATTTATACAAAACAACGCCATTTAATGGTGGAACAGCAACTCATTCCTCGCGGCATTTATGATCCTCGCATTTTAAGAGCCATGAGAGAAGTTCCACGCCATGAATTTGTTCCCTCAAAATTTGTCCATTATGCTTATGAAGATGGCCCTTTAGCGATCGAAGAGGGGCAGACCATTAGCCAACCATATATCGTAGCTTTGATGATCCAAGCGGCTCAAGTGGATGAAAACTCCATTGTGTTGGAAATTGGAACAGGGTCAGGATATGCAGCGGCGGTATTGGGTAGCATCTGTCAAAATGTTTACACAATCGAAAGGCTTCCTCATCTAGCCCAAAAAGCACAAGAGCGGCTGCAACGTTTGCACTATTCAAATGTTCATGTAGAAATTGGGGATGGCTCTCTTGGATTACCAGATAAAGCGCCCTTTGACGCCATCATTACGACAGCAGGCAGCCCTATCATTCCCCCTTCATTGTGTCGTCAACTCAAAATGGGGGGACGCCTGGTTATTCCTGTCGGAAGTTCTTTTGATCAAGAGCTCATCCGCATCCGTGCCCTACCGGATCTCACCTTTTCAAAAGAAAATCTCGAGTATGTCCGCTTCGTCCCACTTATTGGAGAAGAAGGCTGGAAAGAGCGTCAGTGATTAAGAGAACACATCTCATTCTCATGAAATTTTTTACAGACGAGCGCTCCAAATGAAATGGAGGCCGGCACACGAAATTTTTCAAGTAAACGAGTAAAAAATGGGGAAGCTGTCTCTTTCTCACCCTTTTCAATCGCCACCGGAATAATTTGATAAGGAGTATCTTTTAAAATCTTCTGAATCGAGTAGGCTTGCTCTAATTTATACAATTCTTCACAAACGTTTTCATTTTCAACAAAGATACAAACAGAACTTCCGCGGTCGAGAGATTTTTTAATATCCGTTAAGCAATCTGCATTGTTTTCGAGAGGCTGGATTGATGGAATTTGGACAACACGCAAGAGATGGTAAAAACGCTTGAACCATTTTGTGTGGTCTTGTTCTTGCTCAATAAAAAAACGAATGCGGCGTCTTTGCGCTCCTAATAGGATTAATGTATCATTCCATGCCGTGTGTGTGCATACATAAATTGCAGGAGTTTTGGGGATATTTTCTACTCCGTTAAAACGAATTTTAAAGTGCAAACGCGATAAAATCATCGCAACAAATCTGCTGAGGTAATCAAAGAATTGGAATGTCACCGCAATAGTCACGATGAGAGAAATATTTCCAATGATCGTAAAGCCTTTGTCTGCTCCTAACCCAAAAACTTCTGCCAAAATGTAGAGAAGGCAGGAGGCACATAGCACCCCGAAAAAGCTTAAAAAGTTTGTTGCTGCTATGATTTGCCCTCGATATTTATTCGGACTTGCCACCTGTATATAGGAATCTAAAGGAATTTGGTACATCCCACCGAACATACCAAGTATCATCACTAATGGGATAATTGCGGCTAGGCGATCTGAAAAAAGATCCATCAAATAACAACTGAAAACAATACCAATTCCCGCTAAAGGAACTAATCCTAGTTCCACAATTTTTCCAGAAATTTTACCAGCTAATAAAGAACCGGTTCCAATTCCCATAGCTGTCAATAAAAAGAGGTATCCACCCTGAATATCCGTTAAATGAAGCGATTGTACTGCAAAAGGAATCATATTTAATTGCACGAATGCGCCTAAGAACAGGAAGAATGCGGAGCCCAAAATAGCGGCTAAAAGAGAAGGTTCATTTCGGGCAAATTTAAGAGTTTCATAAATCTCGTGTAAAAAGCGAATATTAAAGCGCTTGGAAGATCCGGCCGGAGGTGTATATTCAATACAAAAGCTAGTCAGCATGCCAGCAAAAGCAATTAAGGTACAAAAGATTGAAGCTGCGATGAAGTCACGTCCCGTAATATCTAACAAAAATGAGGCAGAAAATGTGCCTAAAATAATGGCCAAAAATGTAAAAGATGTCATCAATCCATTTGCCTTCGAAATCTTATCCGTTTCGACTAGCTCTGGTAAAATTCCATATTTAGAGGGACCAAAAATCGCACTTTGTGTGGCCAGCAAAAATAAGATGCAACAAGACCCCAATTTACTTTCATAGAGGAAGGCAAGAATCCCCAATCCCATGATCACTAATTCGAAAACTTTCGTTAAAACAATGATATTACGTTTGCTGAAACGATCGGCAAGAGTTCCTGAAGAGGCCGAAAACAAAAGAAACGGAAGCACGAAAATGGCTCCGGACATTGCTAAAATTTTATGACTGTTCTCAATACCTTCAAGCTGAATGAAAAAATAAACAATTAAAAGTTTGTAAATATTATCATTCAAGGCACCTAAAAATTGGGTAACATTTAAATACGTAAATGAGGAAACCCGACGGATCATGGGTTGATTCAAGCTCTTTTTATTGACTCGTTTAAGAGCTTTCACCATCCGGTTTTTCGCTTTTGCCATATGATTCTTTTGGTTGATTAATCTAAGTCGATCTGCTTTGATTTTTTATAGCCCTTTCGTTTTTATCATTCTTAGGCTATTTAACTTATTCAATGCAAATCTGTACTATTAAGAAGTATGTCGACTCTTATCTTTAGCTACAAGAGTTTTTTTTGGTGAATTAAACGCAAACATACAATGATTTAAATCACTAAGTTTGTAGCGATAAACACAGAAATACGTTAAACTTTCAACTATAAAAGTTATCATTATAACCCAAAAAGAAAAGAGTATGCTCTCCAAAATTCGGATCTTAGATGAACACACTATTAACAAAATTGCAGCTGGCGAGGTGATTGAAAATCCCGCATCTGTTGTGAAAGAAATTGTTGAAAACGCCATCGATGCAGGCTCCACCGAAATTTGCGTTGAAATTCAGGAAGGAGGTAGGCAACTCATTCGAATCTCCGATAATGGATGTGGGATGACACAAGATGATGCACTTTTATCTTTGGAAAGACATGCCACTTCGAAATTGCGAGAAGTGGAAGATATGGAGGCTTTGGCAACCATGGGCTTTCGAGGAGAGGCGATTCCTTCTATTGCAGCGATCTCCAAATTCATGTTGCTGACCTGCCCCGCTACTCCTGAATCTGGAAGCAACGATTCCAAAGGCACTCTCATTTTAGTTGAGGGAGGGAAAATTTTACGCTGCTGTCCAGCCGCCCGTTCACCTGGAACTACCGTGGAAATCAAATCTCTTTTTTTTAATGTCCCTGTGCGTAGAAAATTTCAAAAATCTCCCACTTACGATGCCAATGAAATCCTTAAAATTTTGACCATGCAAGCCCTGGCGCATCCCGATATCCAGTTTGAGTTGATCAGCAACCATGAAACATTGTTAAAAACACCTACCTCAAAACAACCAGCCTCATTTGCTGAAAAATTATCCGATCGCATTGGTTCTGTGTTAGGCCATGACCTAGCCCAGGAGATTTGCTTTATCGAAGGGGAAAAAGAGGGATGCAAAATAACGGGTTACATCGGGTTTCCTTCCGCGAGTCGTCCAAACCGCGCTTGTCAGTTTCTTTTTATCAATCAACGTACCGTCACAAGTCCTGCGATTTCTTTTGCAGTGCGGGAGGGCTATGGGACTGCACTCGCCACGAATCGACATCCCTTATTCATTTTGCATTTATCTCTTCCGGGAACTCTAGTCGACGTCAATGTTCATCCGCAAAAAAAAGAGGTACGCCTAAGGCAAGAAGCCATGATCAAAGAGTTAATTATCTCTGCAGTTCAAAAAGCCTTATATCCCCATGAAGTTGAGAGCACCCCCATTCATTTTGCAGAACCCCCTATTTTTACGCCTGCTTTCGACGAAAAGTCAGACTTTCAACCTTCCACTTCTTTTGGAAGTTTCGGTGGCCATTTTTTTGATCACTCTCTCTTGGAGGAATTGGCAAATCCGACACCCTATCCGCAAAGATCTTTTGATCCACCTAAAACACAAGAAGAATTCCAGCTGCCCGAACAGCTCCCCTTGCCTCCTCAAAAAAATGTCCCCCTTGTCCTTACCACCATCAAGGGATTTATTTTGACGCATTACACAAATGCATTTCCCATGACAAAACAGGAAGAGATTGGAATTGGCCTTATTGACCAACGCGCAGCACATTTTCGTATTTTATTTGAGCAGCTTCAGTCTGCCTCTCCCACTTTCTCTATCCAAACTCTTTTAATTCCTTACACGATAGAAACTACACCTTTGGAAGCTGCTCTTTTGAAAGAACACTTGATGGAGTTTAATGCGATGGGCATCCAAATCAAAGAATTTGGATCAACCACTTTCACAATCGATGGCATCCCTTCGCTTTTTGGAAATAGTGACATCACCTATTTTGTCGATGAGCTTATCAAGACTTTGGCAGAAATGAACCAATCTTCTGCCTTAAAAAAAGAAAAAGATAAGTGTCTCGCACAGATTGCGAGCAAGGCTGCTATTCGAAAAGAACACATCCTCTCTTTGCTAGAAGCTCAAAATCTTGTACGTCAACTTTGGGAGTGCCAATCTCCTTTATATTGCCCTTTTGGAAAACCGATTGCCATCCATCTGTCTCGTGAAGAAATTGCGAGACAATTTCAAAAATGCTAGTTAGGAAATGATTTTACGGAGCTTGATTATGCCAACACCCCCTAAAGATCTCTTAAAAAAATTGTTCTCTCAGCTTCCATGTGATGCCTTGCTGATTGAAGACGAAATCAATCTTTTGTATTTACTTGGATTTCCCATTTCAACCGGAACACTCCTTCTTCACCCGGAAAACAGCTATCTCATTGTCGATGGGCGCTACTATGAGCAATGCTTAAAGCTCAGCCCTTTTCCTGTTTTGCTGGCAAAAGACGAAGTCTTAGGTACTTTATTGAGCGACCTCCCCTCGATCAAAACACTCGGCTTTTCAAGCGATCAAACAAGTTATATGCGTTTTTTAAGTTTTAAAGATTTAGAGAAAAAAATTACCCATTCTCTCTCCCTCGTTCCAATTGATTCCCCTCTACGATCTTTGCGCATGATTAAAACCCCCGAAGAAATGGACTTACTACGGCGTGCAGCGATTTTAGGCTCGCAAGGATTTGATTATGTTTGCCGATTATTAAAAGAAGGGATCACTGAGGAAGAAATTGCCATTGAGCTTGAATTATTCTGGAAAAAGCATGGAGCGAAAGGCGTCGCTTTTGAGCCCATCATCGCGTTTGGCATGAACAGTTCCATGCCTCATTATCGAGCTGGGGCGCATCAACTTAAGAAGGGCCAACCCGTTTTAATTGATATTGGTGTGACGTATGCCCATTACCATTCCGACATGACGCGTACCCTCTTTTTTGGGCAACCCGCCCCACAGCTTGTTACCATCTACCACTGTGTTCTAGAGGCCCAAATAGCAGCTTTAGACCTCTGCCGCCCTGGGACCAAAGTTGGAGAACTCGACTTTGTAGCCAGAAGCCTGATTACACAAGCCGGCTATGGAGAAAATTTCACACATAGCTTAGGGCACGGCATTGGACTCGCTGTGCATGAATTTCCTATCCTCCGCAATAAGCCTCCTTTTGCAGAAGTCACTTTAGAACCCGGCATGGTCATCACGATCGAACCTGGAATTTATCTGCCTAATGTTGGGGGTGTCCGTATCGAAGATAGTGTGCTCATCACAGAAGATGGGTATGAGAATCTGACTAACCGCTCAAAAGAGATACAAATTTTATAATTTATGTTTAGTTTTCGACAAAAAATTTTAATTGCCTACATTATTGCGTTCTTAGTCTTTATTGCATTGCTTTATCCTTTTGTTTCTTCAACGGTCAAGAGAATCGTCATCAATGCGATGGAAGAACGTGCAACGGAACTGATTGCGCGGATCAAATCGGCCCCCGATAACGATGCTTTAGTGAGAAGATTGAAGTATCAAAAGTCCGCAATTTTTTTCCGTGTGAGTGTAATCTCTAATGACCATAAGGTGCTTTATGACTCACACACAAAACGATTGCTTGGACTACGCTTTAGCCAAGATTACGTAGTCTCTCATCCCGAAGTACTTGATGCGTTCAAAAATGGTTATGGATACAATGAAGAATATTCCAATCTCCTTTCTCAAAAATTTGTGTATATCGCGAAAGCCTTTGACTTTCATGGCAAAACTTATGTGGTTCGCACAGCATTCCCGTACTACTATGTCGCAGAACTCACACACGATTTCGAGTTAAATTTCTTAGGTCTTTCAACTGCTGTTCTTCTCCTGTTTAGTTTAATGACCTGGTTTATCATTAATTATTTAACAAAGCCTATTGAGGAAATTTTACGAGTTGTCAAACCTTTTCAGAATGGAGAAGAAACATCTGTTCCCGAAATCAGGTTGCGCTGGGCCAGTCGGACAGATGAATTTGGTCAATTAGCCTCCACGCTGAATGCATTGTCTTCAAAAATTAAAAATCACATTCACAATCTAACTTCTGAGCGGAAAGAAAAAGAAACCATTCTGGAGTCCCTCATTGAAGGCGTCATCGCTGTCGATACGAATATGATCGTCACCTATGCAAATAATCGAGCTTGTGAATGGTTAAAATTACCAGCTAATCAGCTGGTAGGAAACCCCTTTAGCATCACTAAACAATCGAAATGCTATGCTTTGCTTGCGGCTTGCCAGCAAGACAATCATCCTTTAACAGATAATATTCAGATTAAAACTCCCCAAGAAAAATTCTATCTAGATGTCATTGCAGCCCCAAAAACGGATAATACCGGTGCTATTTTGGTGCTTCAAGATAAGTCCTCTCACTATAAAATCTTGGAAATGCGCAAAGATTTTATTGCTAACGCTTCACACGAGCTCAAAACTCCGATCACCATTATTCATGGGTTTGCGGAGGCCTTAAATGACAATCCCGAACTCCCCTCGAATGTTAGAAAAGAGGTGCTAGGGAAAATTGTCCGCAATTGTCAAAGAATGGCAACGCTCATCAAGGACCTCCTAACGATCTCCGATATTGAACATATTCCCTCTTCTCATCTGGTGCAATGTGATCTTTTTCAATTAATTGAAAGCTGTGCAGGCACGATTAAAGATATGTCGCCTCAAGCCAAGATCACGCTCATTAAAACTGAAGATGTCACCGCGACAGTCGATGCCGATTTAATTGAAATGGCCATTATCAATCTGTTAGAGAATGCGGCTAAATATTCGAAAGGACCTGCTAAGATCACGATTACACTTGCAAAAGAGGACAATATGGCCAAGCTGACAATTTCTGATAAAGGGATCGGTATTCCTCAACAAGATCTTGAGCATATTTTCGAACGTTTTTACACAGTAGATAAAGCACACTCCCAAAAAATGGGGGGATCAGGCTTGGGACTATCGATTGTACACACGATTATTGAAAAACACTTTGGGAAAATTTCGGCTGAATCCGAATTGGACAAAGGCACCACCTTTACCATTTTTCTCCCTATTCAGAGAGATATTCAGGTAAAATAAGGGCTTGAGGATTGGGCTTTAGGGCTCAGAAAAATCCCTACTGTGAGAAGCACGACTAGATAAACAATCAGTGCTTCTCCAGAAAAATACCGCACGCGCAAAAAATAATCCATGGATGTAGGCATATTAAAAGTGAAATCCAACATCAAAGCCGTATACTCACTTGTTACCACATAAAACCCCTTCGCCGCATAAGGCCAGATCAAACCAATCCCCATGCTAATAACTAACAAAAACATGGCAATGCTGACCAAAAAAGGGAAAAAAAGATTGTAAAGAATGCTTAATAAAGGAAATTTGTGAAAATAAAAGAGTGTTAAAGGGAGCGCGATTAAATTCACGGACAGGCAAAGAGCTAAAGCGTCTCGAAACATGCTTAAAATCACATAACCATGCTGATCGGTGAGACGCATAAGGACAGCCTCTTTCAAGGGGCGCTTGGGCCAGATTTTTTCCAATAAGGTTGTCATGACAGGCATAAACAAAAGAATGGATGCTGTAGTAAGAATGCTAAACTGAAAGGCCAGGCTGCGGTAGCTGAGTGGATTAATCACGAGCATGACAATTAAAGCGACTCCAAGCGAATTAAGCCCAAAGGCTCTTTTATTTAACAAATAACCGCAAAGGCTAATTGAAATCGTGATCCACGCCCGCATAATTGAACATGCTGGACCTAAAAATACAAAATAGCCTGTCAATAATAGCAATAAAATGAGCGTTTGCACATTCTTTGAAAATCCCTGCCTCAGAAAAAATCCCAATATCGATGCAATAATCGCAAAATGAAACCCTGAAATTGCCATGATGTGCTGTAATCCAAAACGGGAAAACTCAAAGCTTAACTGACCATCATCAAACTCACCTGTCACAATACCAGCTAGAAAACGGGCACTTCTTTTTTCGGGAATATGTTTTAAAATGTAATCGAAAAGCTGCTGTTTCCACTGCAGCCGCAGCTCTGCCATGCTCCAAGTCTGAGACACTGGCGCCCAAACTTTTCCTTTTTTCAATTTTAAGATGTAATAACCTGGCCGCCATTCCTTTAAAATCCCCTCTACAAAATAAGAGCAAGTCGCGTCGAAATGTTCAGAATGAAACAGCGTATAAGGCACATGACACGCAACGGAATCTTGTCCGTCTAAAGGAACAAAGCTCTGAATCGTTCCCGTGTATTTCCAACTTTGGCCTTGAAAACTTTTAGCGGATTTAATGGAAGAAATGTCAATACAGGCAATTCCCTGAGTACCTTCAGCGGATACTTGCGGATATAAATAAAGTGAATGCGCATATAAATAAGCTGCTGCAATCACAGCAAGAGCAATAAGCAGCCGTTTTTTTAGCCGAGGGAAGAGTCCAAGTGGAGTTGTCACCACAGGAAACCAGATCACGCAAAAAGGCAAAAAAAGGACAGGGAGGCTAAAAAGAGCGGCTTGTATCCCCATTAACATGGCAAGACCGTAGAGCAAAGCGGGATGAAATCTCCAAAAAAGATCGTATGTTGCCGCTAATGGATGAAAAAATTGACTTATCAAAGGTGTTCGTTGCCACGCAATGAAGCGCGCAAGAACCAGCTCAGTCGCCCCGCGGCTATTCGCCCAACTGTAGCTCATATAGGCGTTTATTTGAGCGCAAATTTAGGGAAGAGGTCTCGTTATTTTTGGGACACGGCACATTGGCCACGTTTTTAGGAAGGGATTCTTTGTCAGAATAATAGGTTGATTTTTGAATACTTTTCATTTTGTGCACCTCAGAAGAACTGGCTTTCATAACGCTTGTTCTTTTTGCCTGCACGCGTAGAGCACTAAAAAGAGCTTGTAAAGCAAGGGTAAACTCTTCTTCTTTTGCAGAATGATCTAAAATGGATTGATCTTGCGTGACCAAGATTAAGTGCTGATAAGATACCACAAGGTGATTGCTTAACCAAACTTGTTTTGTCTGCCGATTTAGAGAAGCCACCTCACCTAATAAAGAACAGGCATCTGGAAAAATTTCATGGATTGCATGCTGAGTGACTCCTTCACGCGTCAATTCCATTAAAGCTTTATGCTTGAGTTCATATAAGAGAGGCTGTAAAACTTGGTGATTGCGGGCAATTAAAACAACTTCTAGAGAGAGGTATTGATCTTTTTCATTCGGAAAATTAAGGTCTTTGAATTCAATATTGACGGCAAATAATTTCCCAAATTCCATCTTTTCCTTCTTCCTCATTTGTGACAATAGCTCCCTACGCTTCTAGGAAACTATTTAAAAATAAGCAACCATAGCAAAAAAAATGTTAGTATTCCACCTTTTTTGCTATGGTGCAGAGAGGGCCATCAAAATGATGTTTATTACAAGAGACGAGAGGTAGGAATTTCCACCATTTCTATTGCTATTATCATTACAAATTTAATCAGCGACAGAAATTAGCTCGCTTTGCGACGGCTATTTTTCTTAGTCAAATAGCTTTCTTTATATAGATCAACATCATCAGAATGAATGACCCAAGCAGCTCCCTTACGATGCGCTTTTAAAATTCCAATACGTGTAGCATAGTAAATTTTTTGAGCTGGTACATTCAACATTTTCGCAACTTGGTTAACGGAGAAAAAGCCTCTGCCGTTATCAAACAATAATTCACCATTGAACATCGATTTTGTTCTGGAGTATTTTTGTTTGCGATAAGCTTCTAAATCGTCAAGATTAATAGTCCACCGAGTTGTCTCTTTTTGTGCTTTAAGCTTATTCAATTTAATTGCAACATAGATTGCTTGTCTTGTGACTTTATTTAATTTAGCTGCTTCTGTAATTGAAACGACTTTTTTTCCATTTTGATTTTTTTGACTTTCTTTATTTTTAGGCATTTTATACCTCCTACCCACAATAATATTTTTGTTATAAAAGACAATTTATCACTTTTAGAACCCACAATGACGCATAAAAACCCATCGGGATTCGATTTTTAAAACTTGGGACGATGCCGCATCATATCTTTAAGATCTAGCGATGTCCGTCTTAATGCGAACCATCCATTTTACATAAAAAGGAGTTTAATTCAAGCTTTTTTTTACAAATTTCTTAATATCAAAAAAGCCACTCTACCCTCTGAAAGGTTCGATCTTTTATTTTTGTAAAAATAAAAATCAAAGCGGTAAATAGATTAAAAAATATAGCAAAAAAAATCTAGCAGAAATTAACAAAAATTAATAATCCATCATTTTTTATTGAAATCCATCATCGTTCACATACAATTTAAATTCGATTTCAAATCACAACCAGATAAAGAAAACATTAAAATTCACGGCATAAAAGTTAGGCATTCAATTCCTTAATAAATCTTTCTACCAGGCACTAAAGCGAATGATTTCAGTGCATGCATTAAAAGAATCGCAGAAGAAATGAAATAATAATTGTAACAATAAAATATTTCTATTCTTTTAAGAGTTTATTAAGAAATTGTTAAATAAAGAAATTGACGAAAGAAAGAGAAGAGACAATTAGCCTCTTCTCATAAATAGATCGAATTAATAAGGAAGGTTCGCTTTTGATTGCTCTTCTGTATATTTGCCATATTGAAAAAATGGAGCAAAATGGTCTTCCTTCCACATGTTGGGAACAATCATCTGAACGTTTCCCAGCCCAAATGTACAGGTTCCCAACAATAACACACCAAACCCTCTTAAGGCGTTTAAAGCACCGTGAATCATGTGTTCAGCGCCAAACATAGTCACCTTTTTAAATGTTTTTTGTCCTTTTTCATCATCTGCCAACGCCGAAATTAAAAGGCCAACTCCACCCACAGCAGCACAACCCAGACCAAATACGACTTGTCCATAAGCGGCTTTCACACGCAAGGCAGACGATAACATCCCAACAATTGGCACACATTCGGCCACATTCAAAAATTTCTCGACTTGCGTACATCCGTGGTTAATATTTCTAATACTTAGCATATCTCTCCTTGTCCCAATAACTGAGAATTATCATTAATAAAAAAACTAGTGCTCTGTTTTCAAGGCATCGAGCTTATAACAATTCACATTATTAAAAAAGCATTCGCCGGGATAAACGATCTATTATATGTATTAAAGATAATCGACAGTCCGTCTTTTTTCTGTGAATTCTCCATATTTAAAGAATGGAGTAAACATCTCATCTTTGGCCATGTTTGGAGCAAGCATCACCACGTTACCTATTCCAGAAGTACATGCGGAAATGAACACAACGGTCGCACCTCTGATCATATTTAAAGCCCCATGCAGAGTATGCTCAGCACCGAATCTTCCTACAGCCTCAAATTTTCTTTTCGCTTCTTGATCGCGCAAACAATTGGAAGCAAAAATACCAATGCCCGCAACAACCATGCAAACAAGCCCGGCAACAGCTTGCATTGCCCCAAGCTTAGTACGAACTGCAGAAGTGAATCCTCCAACAATAGGAACGCACTCCAAAATGTTAAAACCTGTCTCTAAACTATTACATGCACTACTAAAACGATCTACATTCATGTTATATCCCTATGGTTTTGTAAAAAATACAATTAAGCCCGGAATATGTTTTTGTTTATTTAAGGATTTGTTAAGAATTGATTAATTATGAAAAAAGTGAAAAAAAGGAAATAACCAAATTTTTTTAGCTATTTCCAGAGAGAAAACATCTTTAGACAATCGGATTAAAAAGCTCTGGATTAAAGGAAGACGAAGAATCTGTAAATGAGCCATAAACAAAGACAGGATTGAATTTCTCTTCCTTCACCAGGTTTGGAATCAACATAAACACATTACCCATTCCAAAAGAACATCCAGAAAGGACTAAAACTGTATAACCTCGTAAAATATTTAAAGCGCCATGCAATAAATATTCCGTTCCTACATGAATAACAAAGGTATACCTCTTCTTAGATTCTTCATTTTTATAAAAGTACATAGAACCAAGAAGACCGATTCCCCCCACCACTAAAGTGATAACAGCAGCAAGCTCCTGCAAGCATCCCGCTTGAATTCGAATTGTTGAGGAAAGAATTCCCACAACCGGCACACATTCAAGAACATTTAACGCATTTTCGGTTGCCCAGCAAACCTGATTAATATTTTGTACATTTAACATCATCCACCTTAATTTAAAACATTAACAAAAAAAACAAATGCCACTTTATTTATTAACAATAAATAAGATCAGTCCATTATAATCATTTATTCTTAACCGAATTGGGCAAGGGAGAATTGCCAAAAAAATCAATTCAAGCTATCGAATGTTTCATTGGGAAGAAAATGTCCTAACACTTACTATCTAAAATAACTGACATAGAAACCGATGATTCCTCTCCCGAGGAAAGCGAACATTCCTTAATCATGAATAATCAAATGAGAGTCTACATGAGAATTTCACAAGTATTCCGATTTACCTATGTGCTTCTTCTTTTTTGCACAATTTCTATTCAGGCAAAACTCCCCGAAATAACGCCTGAAATTGCCCATGCAAAACTAGAAGAAATCATGAAGTCTCATGCTTCTCATCATCAACTTACTCCAGTTTTAATCAAACGAGTTTTAGCTAACTACATGGAAGAATTGGACCCCACAAAAACCTATTTTATTGAATCTGATATTTCAGCATGGATGCACCCTTCAGACGCCCAAGCCGAGCAAATCTTGGTAGATTATCAAAATCGCAATTTTAGTGTATTTGAACAAATTCAAAAAACAATGACCGATGCCATTCATCGCCGCCGGCTTTTAGATCAAAAGGTTGACACTCAAAATCTTCCAACACACGTCAACCCTGAAGAATTTAAAGATATGAAATGGGTAAAAAATGAAGACGAACTTCTGACCCGTTTATCTCGCATTAAAGCCCTTCAAATTGAGAGCGCAGCCAAGCTAACAAACGAGTTAAAAGAAAAGTCTTTGCAGAGAATCAAAAAACGACAGGAAAAATACGAAGAAGAAATTCTAAATTCCAATCCTGAAGAACTTAAAAAGCGCGTTTTAACCACCTTTTTAAAAGCAAGTGCCTCCGCATTGGATTCACACACGGCGTACTTTACACCCGACGAAGCTACCGAATTTATGATCAATGTGCAGCAGCGGCTTTTAGGGATCGGCGCACAGTTAAGAGATGACTTAAATGGCTTTACGGTGGTTAAAATCATTGAAGGGGGGCCGGCCTCCCTTGGAAAAGAACTAAAAGCTAAAGACCGGATCATCGCGGTCGATGGAGAACCTGTCGTTGGAATGGATATCACAAATGCCGTAGAACTTATTCGCGGACACGAAGGGACGCCCGTCATCTTGACCGTGATTCGAGAAAGCAATGATAACGGCCACCCTATGGAACAGAAATTGGATATCCCCATTTTACGTGGCGAAGTGGTTTTGAAAGAAACACGCTATGAAGCTTCGCACGATCCTTTTGGAAATGGCGTGATTGGATATCTCAGACTTTACTCTTTCTATCAAGACCCTGATAGTGCCTCTGCCACCGATCTTGAAAATGAAATCAAAAAAATGAAGAAAGATCATAAGCTTCAAGGAATTATTCTAGATCTCCGCTATAATTCCGGGGGTATGCTTTCCCAAGCCGTGAATGTAACGGGCCTATTTATCACCAAAGGCGTGGTCGTCACGATTAAGGATAGCGCAGGAAAAGTTCAGCATTTGCGAAACTTAGAGACAAAAACAACTTGGGATGGCCCTCTGATTGTCTTGACCAATCGCGCCAGTGCTTCAGCCTCTGAAATTGTCGCCCAAACTTTACAAGATTATGGACGAGCCATTGTCGTAGGAGATGACCACAGCTATGGTAAAGGGTCTTTTCAAACCTTTACCCTAAATTCAAACGCAGTAGATTCTGTGAATCCTCAGGGAGAATACAAAGTTACACGGGGCCGTTATTACACTGTTTCAGGAAAAACGCCGCAACTAAATGGTGTTTATGCCGACATCGTTGTACCTGGTGCTTTATCCGAATCTGAAATCGGGGAAAAATTTGCTAAATTCCCTCTTGAGAGCGATCAAATCAAAGAAAATTTTGATGACGATTTAGCAGACATCCCTTTTGCTCAGCGTGCTAAAATTCGGATGCTCTACAAGTTTGACCTTCAACCAAAATTAAACATCTATAATAAATACTTAGAAACTCTTAAGACAAATTCGGCCTACCGCATTGAGCACAACAAGAATTTTCAAGCTTTTTTGAAAGATCTAAAGAAAAAAGAAAAAGAAAAGGACTCGATCCCGAACGAAGAAGAAGAAGAAAGCTCATTTGGACAAAACGACTTGCAGCTCACTGAGACGTACAACATCATGAAAGATTTAATTTTAATCATGACAAATAAACCATGATGGCCGCCCATGTTTTCCTTGAATTCTAAGTAGACGTTATTATAATACTTATTCTTAATAACCTGTGGTTTCAGCTTTTTTCTTCGAAGCCCAGGTTAATAAGTTGAACTATTAAGGAAAAATTTATTATGTCAGTACGCGTCCGCATCGCGCCCTCCCCGACAGGCGATCCTCACGTCGGGACAGCTTATATGGCTCTCTTTAACATGATTTTTGCTCGTCATCATAAAGGGAAGTTCATTTTACGAATCGAAGACACCGACCAAAGTCGCAGCCGCCCAGAGTATGAACAAAACATCTACAAGGCGTTGAAGTGGAGCCAAATTGAATGGGATGAAGGCCCAGATATTGGTGGCAACTACGGCCCCTACAGACAATCTGAACGACTTCCTATGTATAAAGAAGAATGTGAGCATCTCCTCGCACGAGATGGTGCCTACAAATGCTTTTGCACAGCTGAAGAACTCTCCGAGATGCGTGAACTTCTCGCTAAA
>NZ_JBFWIR010000004.1:0-76855 GCF_050255895.1 Parachlamydia sp. | reverse complement strand
TCGGCAATTTTTCTTGCTTGCGAACGTGTGATCTTACCTACTTTGCTACGGTTAGGAATAGCAGACCCTTTTTCAATGCCCATTGCTTTTTTAAGCATTTCAGCAACAGGAGGCTTTTTACAAATGAATGTAAACGTTTTATCATGATAAACGTAAATCACTACTGGCAGGATATCTCCAGCCATCGCTTGTGTTTTCGCATTAAACTCTTTGCAGAACGCCATGATGTTGACGCCAGCAGAACCCAAAGCCGGACCAATTGGTGGTGCTGGGTTTGCTTTGCCTGCAGGAATTTGCAGCTTAATCACTTTAACAATCTTTTTAGACATAAACCCTCAATCTCTATATTAGGCGTTTACAGCGAGGCAACTGCTAACGCATCTTTTTTATGTGTTTTCTGCATCCGGTGAAATTTCTTCAACCTGAACAAACTCCAAATCATCTACACGTGTATCACGACCAAAAATGGAAACGAGAACACTTAAACGCCCTTTATCATGGAAGACTTCCGTCACAGTTCCAATAAAGTTAACAAACACACCATCTACGATTTTTACGCGGTCGCCCACATTAAATTTGTGGCGCTGAGTAACGGTTTGTTTTTTGTCTTCAAGGTCTTTAAGAATTTCGTCCACTTCTTTTTCAGTTAAAGCAGCGGGTTGATCACCACCCAAAAAGTCGACAACACCGATTGTATTTTTTACATAGCTCCAAGATTCATCTGTTAGTGTCATCTTAATCAGTAAATATCCGGGCCATAGACGTTTTTCGACGACTTTTTGCAAGCCATTTTTTACTTCTGAGACTTTTTCGATGGGCAAAACGACTCGTTCAATGAGTTCGCTCATCCCTTTGTGCTCACGATGTTCTTCAAGGTTTTTTTTCGCTTTTTTTTCTTGCGAAGAGATTGCCTGAACGACGTACCATTTATGCATTGTTTTTACCGTAATCCTTGCCAGTTGAAATGTTTAGTTTGACTTAGCGTTACCCTGCAATTAAATGCACAACATTTCCCAAACCCGCGAGAAAACTTTGGATGAGTACATCCATCATATAAATTCCGATCCCAAAAACAAAGGTTGCCCCAACTACGATTTTTGCGTACGCGAGAAGTTCTTCTTGACTCGTCCAGGTAATTTTTTGAAATTCCGCTTTTATGTCATCTAAAAAACTGAGAGTTTTTTTACTGCTGACAGGAATTTCTTTCGGAGAGGCCTCAGACACATGTTGCGTTTTTTTGACTTCCATGGTGTTCACATTTACCCCCGAAAAGTTTTCGCTATGAATTGCTTAATACACGTCTTTTTTGGTTTCGGGAAGAAATTAAGTTTACTCGATTCGAAAGAATTAAATCAACTGATTTTTTTTCAGTCGACTCACTTATCTTATCGATCTAATCCAACTCGAAATAAAAAAAACAAACGAGTGCGGAGGGACTCGAACCCCCGACCGGCGGCTTTGGAGACCGCAGCTCTACCAACTGAGCTACACACCCTTAAAGAAGACCATCTAAAAGATGGTCTTCTGTAAATTTAATCAGAAACCTGAAATGATTTCCAGTTGAATTATTTAATGATTTCGGAAACTGTTCCAGCACCGATTGTTCGGCCACCTTCACGAATCGCAAAACGCATCCCTTTCTCAACTGCAACAGGCTGAATCAACTCGATAATCATCTCAACGTTATCGCCAGGCATCACCATTTCAACGTCTTTAGGAAGCTCAACAGTTCCTGTTACGTCCGTTGTGCGGATGTAAAGCTGAGGACGATATCCTGTAAAGAATGGCTTATGACGTCCACCCTCTTCCTTAGTTTGGATATAAACAGGCCCTTTAAACTTAGTGTGCGGCGTGCAAGCACCTGGAGCAGCAAGAACCATACCACGCTGGATTTGGTTTTTATCAACACCACGGAGCAAGATACCCACGTTTTCACCAGCTCTAGCTTCATCAAGAGTCTTGTTAAACATTTCCAAGCCTGTTACAACAACATCACGCGTATCGCCGAGACCAACGAGCTGAAGCTTATCGCCCAACTTAACCATCCCACGCTCAACACGACCTGTCGCCACTGTTCCACGGCCAGAAATAGAGAACACGTCTTCGATAGGCATTAAGAACGCTTTGTCGATTTCGCGAGCAGGCTCTGGAATAAACGCATCTACAGTATCCATTAATTTATGGATCGCTTCCACATACTTAGGATCACCTTCAAGCGCTCTTAGTCCGGAACCACGAATAACTGGAGCATCTTTATAACCTTTTGCTTCGAGAAGCTCATGAATCTCCATTTCAACGAGATCTAAAAGCTCTTCATCACCTTCACTAAGCATGTCCACTTTGTTAAGGAACACAACAATCGCAGGAACCTGCATCTGGTGCGCCAAAAGAATGTGTTCGCGAGTTTGAGGCATCGCACCGTCTGTCGCTGCCACAACGAGAATTGCACCATCCATTTGAGCTGCGCCTGTAATCATGTTTTTAACATAGTCGGCGTGTCCTGGGCAGTCTACGTGCGCATAGTGACGGTTTTCTGTTTCGTACTCAACGTGAGTTGAGTTAATTGTAATACCACGAGCTCTTTCTTCAGGCGTTTTGTCAATTGAGTCGTAACTTCTAAAAATCGCTCCACCTTTTTCAGCTAATACTTTGGTGATTGCGGCTGTTAGCGTTGTTTTACCGTGGTCAACGTGGCCAATTGTCCCGATATTGACGTGCGGCTTGCTACGTTTAAAGGATTCTTTTGCTGCCATTTGATTTCCTCCATTTGGCTACAGTGCTTTTTATACTTAATCTTTACTTTCTGCCCAGAATAGGAATTGAACCTACGACCGCTTGCTTACCATGCAAGTGCTCTACCACTGAGCTATCTGGGCAAGTCAAACTTGTCTTGCTTCTTTCTAAACTCGAAAGCTTGTGAGTTTAGGGCTTCTGACAAAAAAAATCAACACCATTTTTACGCTTTTTTATTTGCCTTATTTTTGACGAAATACAATGCGCCCTTTGGTTAGATCGTAAGGAGACATTTCAACATTCACTTTATCCCCTACGAGGACACGGATATTCTTCATTCGCATTTTTCCGCATAAATGAGCGATCACGACCAATCCATTTTCTAAAGTTACGCGAAATGTCATGTTAGGCAGTAGCTCTTCTACTGTACCTTCTAGTTTAAGGGTATCTTCTTTTGGCATAGTTTCTTGGGTTGCTTTTTTTGAAACGAAATTTACTGAGAATGAGAGTAACACAAATTCATTAAATGTCAAGCACAACTCAACTTTTTTTGAATTCTCCAATTTTTTTTAGGTCTTGCCAATATTTTTTGAACGAGCTACCATCAGGCAATCATATTTAAAGAAAGTAGATACCATGTACAAGTTTAAATTGAATCTCAAAGCCCCCTTTGACTTCATTATGAACCTCCCAAAAACACCTAAAGTCCAGACCGCTCTTTGGGCTGTGATTACAACGATCTCGACAATTGCCACTGTATTTTTTGCAACGGCATTCATCGCTTCAGCAGTGGCAGGAGGAACCGCATTTGTCATTTCAGTCGGACTCCCCTTAACAATTCCTTTGGCAATTGTTTTCGCGGCTAGTTATGTCGCCACATTTGTTTTTGTAGGCTTTTCTGTTTTTTCCGCTGGGATGACAGGGGTTAAATGTTATGACTGGTTTGATGAACGTCGAGTTCATTACTTCGGGCCTTGCAAATAACTCTTTACAGGATTGAAGAAAAATAGATATAGATTCCTTAAAACGGGATACTTATTTTCAGCCTATGTCTATTTTCTTTTCATCATCAAAATCTTTTAACTACTCCACGCACCACTCTTTCCCCAAGGATGCACACCCTTCGAAAAAGACACGCACTTTCTTTTTAGTTACCGGCCTTGTTAGTTTAATCGGATCGAGCCTTCTCATCTCATCAGCAGTCAGCACATTTAAATTGGGGATCGTTTCCTGCATCACAATTGTTGGAATCATTCCAGGAGTATCCATGATTTTATTAGGGCTAGGCCTCCTTTTAGCTGGCGTTTGCGGGATTGCCCTATCCCTATATTTTTTTAAAAAAAGCATTAGAAAAATCTTGTAGTTTCACCCATTTCTTTTATCACTTAATTTTTTCAAAGACTCTTGAGTTTCTTCATCCACAATGGAAAAATCGGAGGCCAAATTTTTCTCAGCCAATTTGGTTACACCGTGTAAAGATTCCCCAAGAATGAGCCGCTTCCCCTCCACTTCCACAACATAGAGCATCGATTTTGGACTTAAAGAACGACGATCTAGTATTTTAATCATACTTGTCGCATTATCCTGCAATAGACGCGTGTAGACCATTTTTTTCATAGCCCATGAGAGAAATAGCAGCATCGACACAAGAAGCCCCAGGACAAAGAGCATGTAAATAAAATTTTTCCAAAAATGAGAATCCCCTTCTCCCTCATCTTTTTTTAACTCTTGCTGGAAAACCTCATCAAAAGTGGAAGGTTCCGTTGCTTTACTTTGAGAAGCAGATGAATTAGCTGGGACGTGAAGCTTTACATCTGAGCTTGAGGCCTCGTCAGCCCAACTCGAGATTGAAAAAAGCAGGCATAAAAAAATCATATACAAGGTAGACAAGCGCATGCGTTCCCCTATGGGTAGATGGATAAAGCTTAAGCATAAGGATTCACTCAATTTCCATTAAGAATTAATTTTCTTATTCTCCCCTTTGAATTTCCTCATTCATAAAAAAAGATTACCCCATCATTTTGTTTCTAACCCCTTTACTTTGATACAAAAATGACCATTTATGATTTATAATACGTCTTCAACAAGTTATGGCTTCAGCCCCAACCGCTGAAGAGTTATATCCTAGTATGGCCTCAAGACCTTGACTTCTTAATGTCCGGTTGTTAAGACTACTCGGAAACGAGCTTTTCCGCTCATCATTTTTTCGTAGGCTTCTTCTACCTTCTCAAAGGGATAGATCTCATTCATGGAGCGCACTCCCGTTAGAGCACTGAATGACATTGTATCTTGAGAATCTATCGAAGTACCTGAGGGCCATCCTGCGATAGAACGTCTTCCGGAAATAAGCGCTCCAGCAGTTATTGAAATAGGACTATGAGGGATTCCTACGATGATGAATTTTCCATTAGTGCTGAGTCCTGGAAGAGTTGATTCGATTGCCTTAGCATCGGTTATCGTCGATAAGATTACCCTCGCTCCCCCAAAACTCACAAGCTCCTTAGCGGGATTTTTTTCTAAACTATCAATATAATCATGTGCCCCTAATCTTTTGGCTAAAGCCTCTTTGTCTTTTCCTCGCGCTATCGCGATAGTATGAAATCCCATTTTAGCCGAAAATTGAACCGCTAAATGCCCTAGACCACCAACACCAAGAATAGCAACACGCTCTCCTGCACGCGCTCCACTGTTCTTTAATGCATTAAAGGTAGTAATCCCAGCACACATTAAAGGACCAGCCTCTACAGGTGAAAGTTCCTCCGGGATTAAGGCCAAAGCATCCACAGAAGCAATCATATAATCTGCATATCCCCCATCATAAGTCACACCAGATATAGAAAGCTGACTGCACGTAACAAAATCGCCTCTTCTACAAGACTCACAGTAACCACAATGCCCTCCATACCATCCAATCCCTATACGTTCACCCACCTTCCAATTTTTAACTTTCGAACCAAGAGCATCAATAATACCAGCAACTTCATGACCGGGAATACGTGGATAAGTCACACCTGGAAATGTGCCTTCTTTAGTGAAAGAATCGCTATGACAAATCCCACATGCCTGGACTTTAATGCGAACCTCTCTTTCACCCGGTTCTGGAATATCTCGCTCAACAAACTCAAAAGGACCATTTGGACGACTGACTTGAATTGCACGCATTTTTGCCATAGAGCTTCCTCCTAAAAATTATTTACACTTTTAGTTACAGGAGAAAGAATTAGATTTCAAGAAAAAGAAGCCTCAAATCAAGATAATTTGAGGCTTTGACATTAAAAAAGAAGGGACGCTGGATTTTCTAGATATTTTTGAACTGTTTTCACAAATTCAGCTGCTGCCACACCATCCACCACTCGATGGTCAGCTGACAGGCAAATATTCATGATTTTTCCAGGAACAACTACCCCATTCTGAACCACAGGGACATTTTGAATACCGCTTACAGCTAAAATAGCCGCTTGGGGTGGATTAATAATCGCTTTAAAAGCAGTTACGCCATACATGCCTAAATTCGAAACAGTAAAAGATCCACCTTTATATTCTGACGCGTCTAGCTTGCCATCTTTGGCCCTTCTGGCTAACTGTCGAATCTCCAGAGAGATCTCTCCCAAATTTTTATAATTCGCATGCCGTACAATGGGTGTAATTAGTCCACCTGAAACACTCACAGCGATGGAAATATCGATCGTATCGAAACGAATAATCGTTTGATTTGCAGAATTAAAACCACTGTTGACATTTGGATGTTCGACAAGCGCTAAAGCGCAGGCCTTCACCACAAAATCATTAAAAGAGACCTTCACATCGACGTTACGCAATTGGTCACGTGTTTGATCTAAAAGCATAGCATTTACGGTTTGCTCCACGTAGATATGCGGAATAAATGTTTTGGCATCTTGAAGTCTCTGAGCAATTACCTTTCGCATAGGCGTCAAAGATTCTTCATGATACGATCCCGGCTTTTTAGTGGGCTGCACACGTCTTCCAAAAGCGACCACACCCGTGGATTGCGCTCTTTCCAAATCACGGCTCATAATCCTTTGATTGGGCCCTGTTCCTTTAACCGTCGTCAGGTCTAGCCCACGCTCCTTCGCAAGCTTGCGAGCAAGAGGTGATGATAAAACACGTTTAGAATTTTCTGTGACACCTTCAAATTCATAATGTTCAAGCGGAGGCTCTGGCACAAATGAGGGCTGTCTAATGGATCCCACACCCCCCTTAGCCTCAGCAGGAACGTCCGTTTTTTCTTCAACCTTCGATTCTTCTTGGACAGCTTTCGTTTCCGGCTGCAATCCCTCGGGCTTGTAACCCTCGATGCTTTCATTTTGTTCTGCTGTGAAAATAGCAATAGGTTGGTTAACTTTGGCTTCTCCCCCTTCTTTCACGATAATTTTGCGTAACCACCCTTCATCTAAAGCCCCGTGCTCAACCGTTGCCTTATCCGTTGCTACCTCTAGCAACACATCATTAGCGTTAACGCGATCCCCTTCTTTTTTATGCCATTTAACAATCATTCCTTCTTCCATAGTTGGTGAAAGTTTTGGCATAGTCAAAGTAAATGGCATTTGTTTTTTCCTCTTTACAGGTTCATCACTTTATAAGAAGCCGCCAAAACCCTCTCAACAGACGGCAATGTCGCTTTTTCCAAGACTTTCGAATAAGGCATGGGAGTTTCTCGTTGGCAAACTCTTTCAATGGGAGCATCGAGATAGTCGAAACAATGCTCCATGATCTGAAATCCAACTTCTGCTGCAATTCCAGCAAAAATGTGGCCCTCTTCAACCAACACGCAATGATTGGTTCGTTTTACTGATTCCGCAATCAATCCAATATCAAGCGGCTTAATTGTTCTTAAATCGATTAATTCTGCACGAATTCCTTTTTTGGCTAATTCTCGCACAGCTTCGCGACATATCTTCACCGTATGGCTGTGCGAAACAATAGTCAGATCTTTTCCAGGAATATCAATGCGTGCTTTCCCAATCGGAATTAGATATTCCTCAATGGGAACTTCCATTTTATCTCCATAATCCAGTTCACTTTCTAAAAATATGACAGGATTATTGCACCGAATGGCAGATTTAAGAAGCCCCTTTGCGTCATAAGCATTACTGGGCGCAATCACGATGAAACCTGGTAAATTTCCGTAGAGCGCTTCAACACAATGTGAATGCTGAGAAGAAACTTGTGCAGCAGCCCCATTAGGCCCTCTGAAAACAATCGGGACCGAAAAACGATTTCCGGACATGTAATACATTTTTGCGGCATTCGAAATCAATTGATCAGCGGCCACAAATGAAAAATTAAAGCTCATGAATTCAACAACGGGACGTAATCCAGTCATGGCTGCTCCAATGCCAAGGCCTGCAAATCCTAGTTCGGAGATGGGTGTATCAATCACTCGCTTACTTCCCCATTTATCCAAAAGACCTTTTGTGACCTTATAAGCTCCATTATACTCGGCGACTTCTTCACCCATAATAAAGACATTTGGATCTCGCGCCATTTCTTCATCAAGAGCTTGCCTTAAAGCCTCTCTCATTTCAATTACTTGAGTATTCGGGGTATTCATGCAGAATAATTCCTGTAAATGCTTTTAAGTTTGAGTTTCGGAAGGGGCATACACATCTTCCTCAATTGATAAGGGATTCGGCCACGGACTTTCATCGGCATATTTCATCGCTGCAATCGCTCTTTCGCGGTACTCTTTATCAATTTTTTTGAATTCTTCACTATCAATCAGATGATGTTCTTCCAAGGCATGCTGCATCAATAAGATCGGATCCCTTTGCATCGACTTTTGCAATTGTTCTTTTGTACGGTAAAGCCCAGGATCAGAAATCGAATGACCACGAAAACGCTCTGTTAAAACTTCGATTAAGACAGGACGTCCAGTCTCCACAACTTCCTTATAAACATGCGAAAATCCCGCGTAACAATTGAAAAAATCCATCCCATCAAAAGTATAGGCTTTCATATTATAGGTTGGAGCGATATCCTCAGCTAATTTTTTAAATGAAATAGCGCGATTTACAGCCGTTCCCATTCCCCAAAAATTATTTTCAATCACATAAATACAAGGTAAGCTCCATAAAGAAGCAAGGTTCAAGGATTCGTGAAAAGCCCCCTGCGCGACAGCCCCATCGCCTAAAAAGCAGATCGCCACCTCATTTTTATGTCCACTGTATTTGATTTGAAAAGCCGCCCCTGTCGCGATAGGCACTTGCCCAGCAACAATTCCAAAACCTCCTAACAGCCTTTTCGCATAAAGGTGCATTGAACCTCCACGGCCACGTGCATTTCCCGTTGCTTTTCCATATAACTCTGCCATAATTTCTTCTGGTGTTGCTCCCAGTAGAAGAGCAAGTGCATGACAACGATAGGAAGTAATGTACCAGTTTTCTTGTCCCAAAGCTTGAACAGCGGCAACCTGAATCGCTTCTTGCCCGATATAAGAATGGAAAAAACCTCCAATTTTGCCTTGCAGATAAGCAGATTCTGCCCGAATTTCAAAATTGCGAATTGCCAGCATATGTGTGAGTGCTTTCAGAAGTAAATCTTTTCCAAGAAGTGCAATTACTTCATTTTTATCCGAAGGAAAAAAGGAATATTGAGTTGTCTCGTTCACTGGATTACCTAAAATTTAACTAATATAAATGAAGCGTCATTTTAGCATACATGCAGAATAAAGCAAGAAGACCTTGAATGACATCCCTGTCTCAATGCCTATTCTACAGAAAGCCTCTTTAAATTAACCTTGCACTAAATTTGGGAACGGCGTGCCCTGCTCATTTTTTGCAGCAGCCAATTCAGCGATTTCATGATGGACAACCGTTGTCACACAAGAATCCGACCACACATTGATTGCAGTCTCAAGCATATCGATTAACGTATAAAAAGGGAGAATAACCCCTAATACATTTAAAGGAACATTCATCGTTGCTAAGAACGCACTCGCAAGAAAATAGCATCCCATTGGAACTCCTGCATTCCCAACAGCAGCAATTGTCGCAATAAAAATCCATGCAATCATCTCAATCGGCGTAAACACAACTCCAGCATTCATCGAGACAAATAAAACAGTCGTTAAAATAAAGGCCGCGCAACCATTCATGTTGATTGTCGTGCATAAAGGGAAGCTAAAACCAGCAACCTCTCTGGATATTTTGAGTCTGTCTTCCGCACATTTCATTGCTAAAGGCAATGTTGCACTTGAGGATTTTGAAAAGAATGCCAAGGATAACGCCGGAAACATTCCCTTAGCTGTTTGAAAAGGAGAGATCTTTTTGATCTTTAAAAATACAGGTAAAATGAGCAATCCTTGTACAAGATTTGCGATCACAACACAAGACAGATAAAGTGCTAAACTTTTGATTTCAAGTCCTTCACGCATATCACGAATAAACAATGTCAAAAAAGCAAAGATTGCAAAAGGCATTAACCATACAATCCAAGTCGTAATTTTCATAATCGCTGCATAAAGACCTGAAAAGAAGGAATGGAGTAATTCTCTTTTATCATTTGGTAAACTTAGTGTTGCAAAGCTGAATAGCATGGCTAAGAAAAGGACCCCGATCACATTGTTTTCACTGAATGGCTGGACGATGTTGCTTGGAATAGCATTTAGCAAATAGGTTAAGTAACCAGTCTGATTAGTCTTCGGAGCATCAGTAAACTGAACAGCTATCTGAGAGCTTGTTGGATCAATTAAAACGTATAAAATGAGTGCGACAGTCGCGGCAAAAATGGTTGTCATTAAGGTATATTTGAGGACCTTTAATCCCATAAAACGAATGTCATGCGCACTCTTCATACCTGATGCTGTCGCTACAATAGAGAGAAAAATAATAGGAAGGCTGACAAGTTTAAGTAAATTAATAAAAATCTCTGAAACAATGGAAGCTCCTTGATCTATCCACGGCAAATTCATATAACCTGCCAAGAGTCCAGCGAGCACAGCAATAGCAAAGCCTATGTTCGCATTATATTTTCTTTTTTGCGCCATGATGAGATAACCTCGAGATAGTCGTTGATGCAATGTTTTTAATTCATTCAATTAATTAGGCTTTTATAGGGCAATATCCATTATCTGTCAAAATGAGGAATTTATTTGACCTGGACATTCACACAATACTTTTTTTAACTATTTGATCGATGTCATTTTCTCGTAGTTTTACTTGTTCGTTCTAAAAGCTTCTTCATTACCCATACAAAGCTAAGATAGCAGCCCATTAGAATGGGATTTGAAACATATTTAGAAGCCAATTTAACATTTTTAAAAGATGCTTAGGTGATAACAAAATAATGAATAAAAACAGAATACTCAAAGTTAAAACAAATGGCTTGTGCACATAGCCCCTTTGATTTGATATCAATGAAGCTTTACATATGGCTTGTAACATGCTGAACAACGATGAATGGGATGAATCCCTGCAAAAATACGCAGCATTTGTTTAGAGGAATTAAGACAAAAATATCCTAAGGAATGGAATTCAAGCTGGAATATGATGCCCTGCTTGGATATGCTTATCATATTATTTTAAAATACGATGAAAGATATGCTGCTTATAACTTTTAAAAAAGTACAGATACCTCCACCTCAATTATTAGTTGTTATGGCCAGATGCTGTATTGCACCCGGTAAGCCTCCGATAACAGAAAAAGAAGCGATATCACTTGTTAAACAAGCCATAGCAATAGTCCCATACATCGAAGCTGTTGAATTATTAAGGGGGCTGTACAAATCTACAGGAAATGTTAAGGAGCAACTGTACTGGGAAAAAATTTTAGAAAATATCAAAGAAAATGGCACGCATCTACCTTCAGCATCTACCTTCATTAGATCAAATTTCTGATCCATAAGCAGAAAAATTCATAAGAGACATTGTCGAAAATTAAGTATATAAAATGCTCTTATTAAAGCTGCTGGTTCAAAAACTTTGATTGCAGATAAAATGAAAAGATAATTAGCTGTCTAATTTGAATCGAGGGCGAGAATGTCCATTTATGACAACATTCTCTAGAAACATTCCAAGAGGACGAACCCAAATGGCATTTTCCCCATACAAAGCCTGATAAACGACTAGTTCTTCAAGTGATTCGCTGTGGCGGGCGATTCCAAGAATTTTATATCGTAACCCCTTGTTGTAATGCACATAAACATTTCCCACTGCAATGGTCTGGGCTAAAGCTGAAAAACAGGGCAAGGTTTCGTTCATTATTCTACCTAATCAGAAAGTGAGATTGAAAGTTTGTTAACCATCTTTCAATAAGAGGCTGCATATACGTATAAAATTTCCACAAAAATAAACCGACAAGCCATCCGACAATGATATCACTGGGGAAGTGAATACCTAAATACACACGAGAAAAGGACACGAATAAAACGTAAATAGTTGCAATGAACCACATCAAAGAACTTTTCCAATAACTTAATAAAATGCCTGATAGCAAAATAACGGTCTGAGCAGCCCCGCTTGGAAATCCATAGCCGCTTACTTGAATAATTCCCAGGCTAGGATCTATATGAAAAGGCCGAGGTGATGAGAAGTATTCCTTTAATGCTGAATTCGTCAAACCACTGATTAACAAAATAGACATTAAGCTTAGACCTGCTTTCCGCCCTCTTAAGAACCACATCGTAGGAATCAAAATCAAGAAAAATTCTTTTCGATCAAAAAAGTCAAAGGGCGTAAAGAAATTATCCATAAACGGTGTTCTGAATGCATGAATGGATCGAATCAATTCTAATTCTAAAAAATGTAAAGATTCAAAATTTATTAAAGTGGTCACAATACTATTATCCTTTAAAGATATTCTTTTTCAATTAGCAAAAATGGCAGTTCCAATCCTCAACAACGTAGCCCCTTCGGCAATCGCCCAACCAAAGTCATTCGACATTCCCATGGATAAATGAGGGAGAAGCCGCCCGCTAGAAATGCTCAACTGCTCTTTCAATAGGCGCAACTTTTGAAAACAGTTTCTCACCGCCTGTTCGTCATTAGAGAAAGGAGCCATTGTCATGAGTCCTTCTACACAAATTCCAGAAAGAGAAAGAATGTGCTCGTAATCTTTTTGACACGCTTCGCCCGACCATCCATGCTTTGTCAATTCACCAGATGTATTGACCTGAAGAAGAATAGAAGTTTGAACGCCCAGCTTTAAGCTTGTCTCAGAAATTTTTTTGGCTAACTCAAAGCTATCGACAGAATGAATGAGTGTAAATTTCCCCACAATTTTAGAAACTTTATTAAGCTGCAAAGAGCCTATCAGATGCCATTGAATATCGGAAGGCAAACGGGGTTGCTTTTGTAAGGCTTCTTGAACACGGCTTTCACCAAAATTGCGACAACCCGCTTCATACACGGTCTGGATCGATTCTACAGGGTAGGTTTTTGAAACTGCGATGAGAGAGATCTCGTCAGAAGCACGACCATATTTGCGAGCATATTCCTCTATGCGTACTTTAATTTTTAGATAATTGTCTTGAACAGACGTCATTTAAGATTACTCTTTCAATAAGTTGTTCCTGAGATTTTTACAATTTTACTCATTATAAGCAAGACTTCTGGAGAAAACATCTATTCAAATTTTTGGACGATTTCGAGATTAAAAATATAACGAGTTTTAGCTACTGATAGTCAATTTTGGCTATCAGTAGCTAACCCCACTATAAGTTACTCCAAAAATTTGTTAAGATCCAAATCTGAGTGAAAAACTTTGGTTTTCCATAAGTAATTTGCGGAATCATTGCTATCGAATGCCCGATTTAAAGAAATGCCAAAGCTTTGAACATTGGGAAAAATTGTCAACAAGTGCTTTGCAAGTCTTTCGGACAAATCAAATTCCGAAGCATTTAAAGAAGAATTTTCTCTAAAATAGGCCTGGATAGCATCTTTTACAGCAAAAAAATTAATATAATCGCTTACTGTCACCTCTGGCTTATACTCCATCTCAACTTCAATAGATGCAAGATCATTTTGAATTGTCTGATTGGCAATAGTAAATAAAAAAGCTTCTCGCTCAACCTGCTGATTTTTTAATGAAACAATACTTTTTCGATTGAAGGGCTTTATTAAATCAGGTTCCACAGAGAAAATACTTTGCATTTGCTCGATGCTTGAATATTTATTTGCTAGATAAATGACCAGCTTTTTATTGACGATTTCCCAATAATCCTCTTGGTTTGGATAGCTGGTTAAAAAAATATTAATTTCATCTTTAATCATCTTGGGAGACGGCACTTCTTTTCCATCAATCGTAAGGTGGATGCCTATAGCATGAAGTCCAAATCTGTGATTGATTATCTGTCGATTTATAATCAATTCGGCATGTGATTCAGACGCATACGTATCAACGCAAAGAAAGGGAAAAGTACAAATTGTGAGTAAATAGCAAAAAGATAAAAATTTGCGCATGGTTAAATTCCAGATAATCAAGTTAGTCAACTATAGGAAACCCCATTTGTTATACTAAGAAAAGCACCTGAACCTCAAGAGATTTTATGCTTAAAATTTCTTATACCCTTTTGGTTCACTCAAGATTTCATGATAGATCACCATATCTTTTGCTGAAGGAACCTGCTGGACTAATTTTTGAGCCAGCGAGGCCTCTCTTTTTAGGTGGGGGTGGTAAGATAACAACTCTTTTATTCTTAAATTTTCACTCGCCTGAGTTTGAGCTGCTTTAATTTTATGGATTTTTGGAGCAGGTATAGGCTTGGGCGGAGTTTTTTTTGCTGGAGTCTCCACTTGAATGTTTAGTGACTCCAGCAATTCTTGAACCGCTCGTTCCTGTTCATCTTGTTCATATTGAAACTCTTCAGGGTGCAGGCGACGCCTTCTCTCTTCTGAGACTCTTTTCGCAAAGAGAAAAGTCATCGCAAACAGCGCAATGATAAATCCAAGAAACTCGATGAAATTCATATGTTATCTTATTGGTTTGTCTTTTTCTTCAGGTTGAGCGATAGAGGTACGCATATCTGTATCGGCTTGAATATTTTGGATGCGTTGATAATCCATAATCCCCAAATTTCCCTTCTCAAAAGCATGTGCCATAGCAAGAGGGACTGAAGCTTTAGCTTCCACAAGCTTGGCTTCCATATCTTTAATTTTGGCGATATTCTCTTGTTCCTGCGCAACAGCCATGGCACGTCTTTTTTCAGCTTCTGCTTGAGCAATTTGCATATCTGCTTGAGCTTTCGCTGCACGCAGTTTAGCTCCAATGTTTTCTCCCAGATCCATTTCTACAATATCAATAGATAAGATTTGGAAGGCAGTAGAAGAATCTAATCCTTTCTCAAGCACAACTTTAGAAATTCTTTGTGGAGATTCTAAAACTTGTAAATGTGTATCCGATCCACCAATAGCACTCACAATTCCTTCACCCACACGTGCGATGATTGTCTCTTCAGTTGCCCCACCTACAAGCTGGGCAATGTTTGTTCTAACCGTCACCCTAGCACGCACTTTAATTTGAATTCCATCTTTTGCGACCCCAACACTATAGCCACCTGGACTTGGGCAGTCGATTACCTTAGGATTCACAGATGTTTGAACGGCAGCTTTAAGGTCACGTCCAGCCAAGTCAATAGCAGTTGCACGACGCCAATCCAAATTTAAATTTGCTTTATCGGCAGCAATCATTGCTTCAACAACTTCTGCAACATGGCCACCAGCCATAAAGTGCGTCTCCAAATCTGCCACAGAAATATCCTTTAGTCCTGCTTTATAAGCATTAATACGTGCATTAACAATTAACTTTGGAGGAATCTTACGCAAGCTCATTCCAATAATGTTGAAAAGGCCAATAGGAGTTCCAGAAACAAACGCCTGAAACCAAAGGCTAATAAATTTTCCCAAAATCCCCAATATAATGAAGGCAACGATACCTAAAAAAATAAAGAGGATATAGAGTTCAAGACTAATATCTGCTGCTAAAAGGTGCATAATCATACTTCCTTATGTGTCATTGGATTTAGAGGGGTATGGTTGAAAACTTTGACCATTAAACTTTCTCCTTCACCACCGATAATTAAGACATCGGTTCCTTTTATCAAATACCCACTTTGAGAAATGGCCTGTAAACGTTTTCCTTCAAGGATAATTAATCCCCCCGGTTTTAAGTCTGTAAACGCAATCGCGCGTTTTCCTAATAAGCTACTGTCATAGGTGGAGGCCTGATAACCTGATTGATCTTGATCGGAATAAATGCTGAAGCCCGATTGGCTGCGTGGGATTTTCCATAACATAAACTTGCAAACTCCCACAACTAGAGCGGCAGCTCCAATCAAAAATAAGAGTGATTCCCATGTCGATTGTGAGGATACCGCAAACATGACAATACTAATACAGATGGCAATAGCACCTAAGATCCCCATGATTGCTCCTGGGAGATAAAATTCTAAAACAATTAAGAAAAGGCCAATCAATAAAAGCAAAATCGAAATCATGTTTTACTCTCTTCTTCTACCAAAAGGGTCCCACTGTCAAAACCAATGACATGAATCGGGCTTCCTTTTTCTATAAATGAACCACTAGAAATCGCATCGTAATATTTCCCATCAATGATCACCTTGCCAGCAGGTCTTAAAGTGGTCTCTGCTTTTCCCGTTTTACCAGGCTGGGGTAAAAGCTCGGAACTGAAAGCTTGATATCCCTCTTGCTCATGCCCTTTCAGCACAAATCGATTAAATCCAGAAAATGAGGGTGTCACATACCTAGCCAAAAGAATCATTAGCCCTATTCCAACCACAAGAGTTCCGGAAAGCCAGGCCAGTCGATTCATAACAGCTTCGCCTGCTGCATTAAAGGTTCCTGTATCTAATTCAAAATCCATCGATCCTGCACCGGGCAGCATTAAGCCAAATAGGCCCGCCAAAAACAAAATAACTCCAAAAATGCCAATTAAACCAAACGTGGGAAGCACAAATAAATCAAGAGCAACAATTCCCACGCCAGCTAAAAGGAGAAACAATTCAAGCCAGCTCGCAATTTCCAAGGCAAAGCTTGAAAGAATGATTAAAAATAGGCAAATCAACGCAATAGATCCCGGCAGACCAAAGCCTGGAGTACTGAACTCCATATAGGCGCCCATTAACAACCCTAAAAATAAGGCTGATGAGACGACTGGATTACTTAAAAAAACAAAGAGTTGCGTTTTCCAATCCATGTGGTACTGATCAATTGTGGCCTGAGGAATTGATGAAAAAAACGGATATTGGAAAAGCGACATTTTGGAAGCCGGCCATTGTCCAATCTCTTTCTCATGGTACGTCACCTCCGGAAGTTTTTGTGGCAATAATTGCAAATCCGCAACACCAAACTCAATTAATTCATTCGAATTGAGCGTTAAGAGCTTTCCCTTAGGGCTAATGACACGATCTGGATCTGTTCCCGTGGTTCGAATTTGATTTTCTTGATCCAGTTTAGTGATTTTTCCATGTCGCAAAACTAAGATAATGTCTTTATCAACCATCGCTTCTGCTATATAGGGGTTTCGATCAAAAAAGCGGGCGCGATTAGCAAAGTCTGCACGCAAGGCAGAATTCACTTTTTCTGAGGCTGTCTGCATCTGTCCACTTTCGTTAGCAATTACGGGTTCAGCAGCTCCCATGCTCCCATCTTTTACCACAGTAATGTATCTACACGAGTACGCTAACATGGCTCCAGCTGAAATCGCCCAGTTATTGATATAGGCGATAACAGGAATCCCAAACTGGGTATCCATCTCTTTAAGAGCATCCGAAATCTTTTGTGCCGCAAAAACTTCTCCTCCAGGAGTGTTCAGTTCCAAGATAATAAAGCTAGGTCGACTCTTTTTGTAGTGATCTAAAGCATTTTTCACATAAATCCATGTAGATTGATTAATCCCATTTGTACGGTCATCAATCGTAATCAAACCCACTTGATTCGTTCCGTTAGCATTAACTTGAATATGCTGCTTAAGACTTTCTTCAAAAGATTGAGGCGAGATCTCTAAAGGAGAGATTGTCATAGAACTTGGATCAGATGTATGACTGGAAACTTCTTTCCATCCCATTTTTTGCTTAAAGGCTTCCGGAGAAAGAATCCCCTGCAATAATCCCAAAACTTGCAATTGATTTTGGTTGACAACCAACGCTTCACCGGGAGAAGAAATCAGATTGCTTTTATCCCCTCTGGCATCTTCCGCAAGCTTCCATCCTGCCTCGTCCACAATTTGGATGGATGGATCTGACATCCCTAAAGCAAGTACTTGCAAAATCTGAAAATGGGGATTATCTGGTAACACAAGACTGACAACACGATTTCTAAGGATATTTTTGGGAAGTACAGATTCCGATCCTAAAGCCACATCTCCCCAAGATGTAAAGAAAGAACAATAGACTGAATCAGCCAAGAACGGAAATATGGCAGCGGGTCCAAGTGCACTATTTTCTATATAAACAGTAATGGAAATCTTTTTTTCGACTTTTAGTTCGTAAAAACGTTTGGCTAAATTAAAAGCTTCAACCAAATCACCAGAAGAAGAATCAACAAGCAAGATAAATTGCCGCTTACCTTCCTGAACAGCTTGATCAATTGCAGTTTTTCTTTGATCTAAAACATCTTTATCCAAATGCCCTTTCAACCAGACCCAGGTTGGTGTCTGGGCCTCATCAGCAAAAATAGATAAAGAAAATACGGAAAAGATCAAGATAAATGAAAAAAGGGATTTGAACTTAACCATATTGCATACTCTCCTAGAGTCCCTTTTAGAATTCAAAAAAACACTAAACTTAGACTTTCAGCCCTTTTTAGCACAGCAAATCATTAAAAAAAAGAAAAGAAAATGTGGATTTTGCACTTATCCTCAAGACCACAAAAACTTTTGTATGTAAAGTCAATCTGAAGGCAAAGGGTTATAAAGGATGTTCTTCATTGATGCTGACTGCGAGGGCAATCATACAGATGCCAATGAATGGATGCCAAAAATGCTTGGAAGCTAGCGATTCTTTTTATTTAAATTTGCAAGCATTTTGGATTTTTCCATGAGAAATTTTGTTGCGTCACGCACGTCTTTCCAAAATTTACCCATTTTTTCTAAGGATTGATGCGCGATAGCTGCCTGCTTTTTTGGAGCCTGTGTATATCTTGCATGTTTCTTTTTTTTCATTAAAGCAGATAAATTTAAAACAATTTTGGGTAAATTTTTCTGTTGTCTTTCTCTTAATTTCTTTTCATTTTGAGATTGATTTTGATTAAGCATCTTTACTTCCTCCTATTCCTTAGCTATACCAAACCTCATTTTTTTTTAATAATATTTTCAACAAACTTATCTTTACATTTTTTTTAAAGAACACTAGATTTTGAAAAAGCTTTAAAAGGAGAGAGTTGTGAAACTTCAATTTGTTAAATATTTGTTACTTTTTATCTGCATGACAACTCATATTGGGGCCACGAATATTAACCAGTTTGATTTTCAAGAACTTCCGGTTTTATATCAGGGCCGCTTTCGTCCCGTAAAAGCTTATACAATTCTCTCACAGCTCGATCTATTTCACAAGAGCCCAAAAGAAGAAATGCTCTGGAATCTTTTCGTTTCTGGCCACTCAAGTTTCGATAAACAATCCCTCTTCAAAATAGATTCTTCTGCCTTCAAAACAGCACTTGGTCTTTCGTCTAAAACAACTCTATTTAACTACGAAGAAATCAATCAAGCCCTTTTTCAACGTGCAGAGACCAACTTAGCAGTTATGCGACATTTAATTCCCAAAATTTATCGTGATGCTCAAAGCAACAACAAATCTACCTCGATTGAATTGACCTCGCTTTCACAGGGATTATGGGTCAAGCAGCAAGGAAAAAATATCCTCGTGATGTCAGCACCCAAGCAAGCTCCTTGGCAACATCTGACAGAAGGATTGATCTTGAATGCTGGGGAATCTATCGATCCCCAAATTGCCGATGAGGCTTTAGACTTGTTTAAACGATTGGATCGATATGCTAAATTTGGACAAGAAAGACAATCTTTGGCACCTATCATCCAGACCTTGCAAAACAATCATCTAACCTCACAAGAAATCACCCTGTTCCTGGAGGAAAAATTCCCTTTATTAAATAGAGTGCTTGAGAGCGGAAACGAATTTCAAATGCTACCTTTAAAAACACCAAAAGGAACATGGGTATCTCTTACTGCATTAGGTTTGCAAGTATTTGATTCTGAAACAAGTCTTTTAAAACCGATTCCCAATTTTACACTTTACTCCGACTCGATATTTAAAAATATTCAAGAGGCTTATCTTACCAATGACCTTCAAAAATTAGCGAATGGCTTAGGTGAAGGCTACTCCAGCATCGAAAACACCATCTATCGCAAGGGCTCCGATAAACAGCTCTCTTACCCTTCCCTTCAACATTTGCGTGCCGAATCCTTTTATTATTCTTTTCCTCTGCTTGAATGGACCGTCTTTTTTTATGCAAGCTCTATTTTTTGTTTTTTCTTGGCGTATTTTTTAAAGAATACACGAGTGACAAAAATCGCCCTGGGAGGAACAATTTTGGGCTTGATTTGTCATACAAGCCTTCTAGCTTTACGCTGTTATATCTTACAAAGACCCCCTGTTTCGAATATGTTTGAAACGGTACTCTATGTCCCTTGGATCGCAGTCCTATCTAGTTTTTTCTTTTACCAATTCTTCCGCAACTATGTCATGATGGTTGGATCTTGCCTCGTCGCAATCCCTCTCCTTGTTCTGCTTTCCACCACACGCATGAATATTGGGCTAGAAAATGTGCAAGCGGTTCTCGACTCCCAATACTGGCTTATTATTCATGTGCTCATGATTGTAGGTAGCTATAGTTTTTTCCTTCTTTGCGGCATTTTAGGGCATCTTTCGTTGTATGCCTACTCTTTTCAATTTACAAACAGAGATTGGGCTAAGAAATTGGAGCCTTTGATTCTAAACTCTATGTATGTCGGGACTGCTCTCTTAATTCCAGGAACTTTACTTGGGGGGGTATGGGCAGCTGAAAGCTGGGGCCGTTTTTGGGACTGGGACCCCAAAGAATCTTGGGCTTTTATCTCGAGCTGTGTTTATATTTTTTGGATTCATCTCCACCGTTTTAATCATATCGGCGGATTCGGTCTTGCCTTTGGCTCAATAGTGGGCATGCAATCGATTATTTTTACCTGGTATGGAGTGAATTACATACTTGGAACAGGACTTCACAGCTATGGTTTTGGATCGGGAGGAAATTTCTATTACTTCTTATTTGTTGTGATCGATTTTTGCGTGCTAGGAGCTGCAGCATTGAGATACATGCAGCTTAAATCGCGCGCACTTAAATCATTTTGAAAGCTGAGTAAGCGCACTTTCGGCTTGTTGCTTAATTTTGAAAAAATGCTCCTGTTCTCCAGCATATTCAATGGCAAGTAAGAGGGATGCTTTGGCATTTTCATCATCTCCTACTGCCAAGTAGCAAGAAGCAGAATGGTAATGAGGCACGGGATTACTCATTTCAGTCATTACAGCCATCCCATAAGCCACTAAGGCTCCTTCATACTCCTTTTTTAACTGCTCAGACATGCCCAATCCCAACCAATAATTATGGACTTGGGGATCTAACGTTGTTAAAAATAAAAAAGCATCAGATGCTTTTTCATATTCTTTTGCCTGAAAAAGACGGTATGCTGCACCATAGAATTTTTCCATGGTTTCATCCGTATAACCGATAATGTCTTTTAAATTTTTCCCCTCAGACATTTCTTGGCGTATGAGATCCACATTTTTCAATTTTTTGATCACATCTTTCGGGATTTGAAATTCTTCCATTCGATCCATATGCCAACCATTTTTAAAACTTATTGTTTTTTAACTTCATCAAGCAAAACTTGATAGCCTTTTGCTAATCTTTCTCGAAAATCATCCATTTCAGAATGAATTTTAGCCTTGATTCTTTCTGCATAAAGCTCAAAAGGCTCTAAATCATTTTGATAGTCATCCTTCATACTGTCAGCAACAGCATTCGCAACTTCTTCAACTGTTTTCTCGTATTTCATTTCTGCTTGGCCACTTGAAGTATTTTTTCTTTTGCGCATGTCTGACATGACAACCTCCAAATTTTTAATCTATTCTAAGAATGCATTCCTTTCATTATATTTACCAATTTCTCGATTCTTTTCGTATCTTTTTTAGCGAGGATCAAAAAAGCATGAATAGAATGTTTCTTAATTTTCTTCCCACCCGTCTAAAAATGATTCTGAGCCTCCTTCTCTTTATTATTATAAATAAAACACGATTTAATAATAAATAATTTGATTAAATTACTTACATTTATTGTTGTTTTTAATATAATTCTGTTTTAAACTTTCAAATAAACCACAGAGCAGATTTAAATTAAACACTAACAAAACCAACAATCGAAACAAAACGCAAAAGAGACCAACGATAATAATTTAAACTGCATTAATAATGCCTAATTAAGCGGGATTGATTTATGTTAAAGCCACAGCCAAAAAAAGCTAAAGTAAGTTTAAATGATTATTCCTACGAAAAAGACCTAGAAAACCGCTTACAGATGGCTTCTTTTTCTCCATTAGAAATCGATCTATTAGATGTGATTTTAAATGGTTCTTTGACCATGAATTTTCAAGATATTGAAGATGAACTAGATATTCTTGAAGAAGACATGATTCTTTCTCTCGAAAAATTCGCACGATTAAAATTGCTGCAGATTCAAGGGAAAAAAATTCTCATTAATAAAGAAATGCGCAAATACTATGAATTGCATATTTCTCGTTTTAGCACAGATTTTGAACCTTCCATTGAGTTTTTACAAGGTCTATTAAATCAAGTTCCAATTCATCTACTCCCGGTGTGGTATACTATTCCCAAAACATCCACCCATATTATTCATTCAATTATCGATAAACACTTACTTACCCCTAAAATCTACGAAAAATATGTGAGTGAGCTTGAAGTGGAAGAACCTCTTCTCCATGCCATCGCCTCTGAGGTTTTTGCATCGCCCTCTCTTTCTCTTTCCAGTTCATTTCTAAAAAATAAGTACCAACTGCAAGAAAAAGAATTTGCAGAATGTGTCATGCGGCTGGAATTTAATCTTCTATGCTGCTCGAAATATGAACGAAAAGGAAACAACTGGGAAGAAATGTTAATCCCATTCCATGAGTGGAGTGAGCTTCTTTCATTTAAACAGACCACCAATCCTCCTCAGATTAAAGATGTCGACCAAATTCAGAATCGCCATCCCTGTCCCTTTGGCTTTGTGCACGATTTAACTGTTTTGACACGTTATCTAGGCCAAAATCCAATTTCCCTCTCTGCATTGCACGATAAAGTGATCGAATTATTGCCTCACATTCCGTCCCTTGTGACCTCAAAAACTTATCTTTCGCATCTTTTAGAAAAAATCATTCAATTAGATCTTGCTTTTGAAGATGAAGGATTTTTGCGTCAACATCCTAAATCGATCGAATGGCTGCAAAAAGATCTCGAACATCAAGCTTTAGTCGTGTATCAAACGTCTCTCATCCGATTTTTTGACACACAATCGCATTTTTTCGACAAAGATACACGTGAAATACTTAAATTCCTGAAATCGGTCCGTAAAAATGGATGGGTTTATTATGAAGATTTCTTAAAAAGCTTTATTGCTCCGATTGGTCACGCAGAGAATATCGAACTTATCCCAAAAGGAAAAAGATGGAAGTACATGCTTCCAACTTACTCTGACGAAGAAATCCATTTTCTAGAAACATTTATTTTCCACCATTTGGCAGAAGGTGGCATTGTTTCAACTGGAACACATGCGGGCAAACGCTGTTTTTGTATTACTTCTTACGGTTATCATATTCTCGATGATTACGCCTAAGCTAAGCGAATAATACGTTTGAGGGATGCCGGGGCTTCGTCATCTGGCAAATCTTGTGTCGTGGTTAAAAAAACTTGATGCAATCCCTCAATGTATTTTAATAACTTTGCTTTGCGAAATGCATCCCAACTCATTCCGGCATCGTCAATTAGCATTAAAGGATTTTCCTCTGTAACAGCTTTAAGAGAACTCCATTCTGCTAATTTCAAAGCCGCAACAAAACTCCGCTGCTGTCCCTCACTCGCAAAATAGCGCGCTTCTTTATCATCTAAACATAAATTGAGATCATCTTTGTGTGGACCAATTAAAGTACAGCCCAATTCACTTTCTCTTTTGCGAAGTTTTTGGAATTGTCCTAAATAATAATTTTTTAAAATTTCCTCAGAAGCACTTCGCGGAGCTGTTGTTTTGTAGACAACACCTAACTTCTCCCGACCAGCACTTAATTGCTCGTAGATTTGCTGACCATTTTGATGCAATTGAGCTGCAAGGACTTCGCGTTTAAAAGTAAGGTAAGAGGCAGCATGCGCCATTTCATATTCCCAACTTTCAATGGTGGCTAAATTCTTCCCTTTTAACAGGTAGTTACGCTGGCGCATGGCGCGAGTAAAACGGGTTAATTTATGTACATATAAGGGATCACTCTGAGCAAGTTGCAAATCCAAAAAAGAGCGTCGCATTAAAGGCGCCCCTTTAATAAGGGCAGAATCATCAGGACTCATGCAAACACCATAAAACATTCCTAATAAATGAGTAAAAGAATAATAGGGTGTTTGATTTAGAACGATCTTTCGTTCTTTCCCATTGTAGAAAATCTTTAGCTTTTGCTCTATTCCCTGCTTGATAAAACTGGCTTCGATGGAAAAATAAGAGGTTCCTTTTTGGATCAAATCATTGATTTGTGAGGTTCTAAAAGAACGGCCAGTCATTAGAAAATGAATGGCCTCTAAAATGGTCGTCTTTCCAATTGCATTAGGTCCGCAAATCAGATTTATGGATGGAGAGAATGTAAACTTAGCTTCTCGATAAGAGCGAAACTGATGCAAATGGAGTGTATGTAAAAACATGCCACTTATGCATCTTCATTTAAACGCATCGGCATCAAAACAAACAAAGGACTCACTGATGAGTTAATTTGCGAAACGCCTTCTTTATCCGTGATTACACCTGGATTGAAAGGATCTGTTAATCCCATCGTCACAGTTTCTCCCTTGCTATGTCGCAAAATATCTAAGAAATAAATCGGATTAAAGGCTATTTCTAAACGAGGCCCTGTATAATTCACCGGCATGCTGACTTTGCCCTCTCCAATTTCCATGGTATTGGCAGCTAAGCGAAGCTCTCCTTCGTTAAAAGTAAATCGCACGGAATGGGACGTATCGGCCGTGAACAGGGAGACTTGGCGAAGAAGGGTGATCAACTCTTCGCGGTGAAGACTTAGAACGGTTTCTAATTGATTAGGAATCACACGACTGACATCTGGATAATCTCCCGAAAGCAACTTTGTAACCAACATGGTATTAGAAGCTTCTATCGCAATTTTATCATGCATCAAATAAACGGTGGCTTCCCCATTATCAGAAAGATTTTTTAAGATTTCTTCCACAGCTTTTATGGGGATAATATAATTTCCATTAAATGCCACATCCAAACCCAAAGAAAGATGGGTTCGAGACAAACGTTTTCCATCTGTTCCAGCAAATATAGCCTTTCCTTCCATAATTTGCATAAACACACCCGTTAAAGCAAAGCGATTATCATCTCGAGAGACTGCAAAAGCTGTGCGGAAAAGCATGTCTTTTAAATCCCCCTCTGGGATCTTAAACTGCACAGCTCCATCCATTTGTGGAAGAGAAGGGAACTCACTTTTATTCATTCCATGCAGTTTAAAACGAGAGCTGTCCGCACTCACTTGAGTCGTTTCATTATCATTCGTTGCAATTTCAACGTTTACAGCTGTAAGCTCTCGAATCAATTGCGCAAATCGCTTTGCAGGTAATGCCGTTGCCCCTTCTTCAAGGATTTTCGCTTCAGTATGGCAACGAATACCGACGGTTAAGTCTGTAGCTGTTAAAATCAATTCCCCATTTTTTGCTTCCATCAGAAAGTTGGAAAGAATGGGAATAGTCGCTTTTTGTGAAACGATGTTTAGACATTTATTGATCAAAAAATTCAGTTCCTGCGTAGAAATCACAAACTTCATGTTTTTTTCCTTACTTAAGCTCTAAAGTCCCTACAAACGATTAATGGGACAAGTTTTATGGACAAACATTCAAATGAGGAAATCATAGCATTATTTACTGTTTTGTCCTATAGTATTTATAAGTAACGCAAAAATTCTAAATGAGCATTTAAGGCAGAATTTTAAATACCGAGAAAGAATACAAGCTTACTCGTCCCATTAAACTTCCTGCCATTAACCAAGCCCCAAAGCAGAGTCTTTTATGAGTGACCAAAAGCAAGACCTCGTTTCCAATCGTCGCGCCACATTTAATTACGAAATTTTACAAACTTTTGAAACAGGCATCGTCCTTTTGGGGACCGAAATCAAATCATTACGCGATAACGGAGGAAGCCTTCAAGAAGCGTATGTCAAAATTTTCGATAATGAAATCTGGCTCATCGGATGCAACATCGCCCCTTACCGCTATGGGAACGTGCATAATCACGAAGAAAGGCGCCAACGCAAACTATTGATGCATAAGCGCGAAATCTTACGTTTAAAAGAAGCGACACATGAGAAAGGACTAACTCTTATCCCTCTCGCTTTTTTTCTAAAAAATGGAAGAGTTAAAGTACGCATTGCCACTGCCAAAGGAAAGAAGAACGTTGACAAACGCGATTCGATTCGGGAAAAAGAAGATACGCGCAAAATCCAAAGAGCTCTTAAAAACGCCACTTAATAGTCCCATGTTCAAAATCAAAATTTTATCTGTTGGCAAAACAAAAGAAACATGGCTGCACGCCGCAATTGAAGAATACCAAAAAAGATTGCAAGGTGTAGCTGAAATTGAATGGGTGTGGGCTAAAGATGACCCGCAGCTCGTTGCACTCGTTAGCCGAGAGCCTCTTGTCATTTGCCTAGATCCAAATGGAAAGGTTTTCTCTAGTGAGCAATTCTCTACATTTCTCATGCGTAAGCTGGAGGAAGGAGGAAGCCGCTTAGCTTTTGTCATTGGAGGAGCTGATGGACTCCCCGCTTCCCTTAAACAAAATAAAGAGGCCATTAGCCTCTCTCTTTTAACTTTTACACATCAAATTACGCGTCTTGTTTTGATTGAGCAAATTTATCGAGCCCTTGAAATAGCCAAGGGCTCTCGCTATCATAAGTAATCAAATGTGCTCCATGCGAGGAAGGGCCGATCTTAAGTAGTAAACGCCTCCTTGAATGAGAGCCGATCCCACAGCAATGTCAATGAAAGCACGCACATCTGAAGAAATTCCTGAAAGACGCATCAGAACTCCAAGGCCCATCATTCCGACAATCAAGAATAAATTACCCTTACTATACATATTGAGAAGACTTGTTGGATCAGGAAAGTTTTTAATTCTAAGCAAATTCCGCATAACAGTCTTTTTTAAAACCATTCGACCTTTAAAGAATCCTGTGATAAGACTCAATAGCACAAGCACCAAAGCGGCGATTTTAACTTCCCCTAAAACACTTAATTGACTCATTAATGGATATCCCTCGTCGGCTTGCAAAAGCAAAGATTGTACAGCGTCCATTAAAAACCCCAATCCTAACTGCAATAAAAAAACTCCAATTCCGATCCACATTGAACCTGAAATAACAATTAAAGTTTTATGGCTGACTTTAAACATAATCTTCCTTAAATAGGTTTTAACATACATCAACGATATAAAGTCGTTGAATCCTGAATACTATAGCGATGTTAGATGACTCGCAAATAGACAACAAGTAGAAAAGCATTTTACGTTTCATCAAAAAACAACCTGAAAAAGCTCCTTTCAAATAACCAATGATTGGGTAAAGCTCTTCTCTACCAATCCACAAAGTTTTATTTATAATTTTCCAGCCTATTATTTTTTTAAATATATAGACAAAAAATAGAGCCTTCAATTATACCATGTTGATGATGGTCTGGCTGCCATCATCAAGTCAATTGTTTAATCTTAAAACACATTAGACTTATCCGCAAAACCGCTTAGCCTTCTGCTATTCTTCGTGCCCACCTCGTTTTCATAAGAAAACCAGATTTCAAAAACCACATGGGAATAGCGTATTTTTGGTGCGAGTAATGCTTGAGATTCGATTTTTCATTTTCGCCTTAATATGGAGAACTAAAAATCAGAAAAAAATTAGCAAAGCCGTAACAACATAGTGAATCAGAATACAACAAAAGATTGACTGACAAATTAAGAGGACTTAATTAACATGATGAGCATTTCTCACGTATGTATCCGCGCATTTTTTATGGCACTCTCTGTTCTTATTGCCCTAGTTTATGTCACAACCCACCCCCTTAATTCTTCACCACTCGTCAATACATCCATAGGAATTCTAGGAGGCCTTGCAGCTAGCTTCATTTTAATTGGACTTGAAATAGCTTTAAAACGTTTTGGCATCATTGAATTTGCCCTTGCTCTGGCGGGTGTTGTACTCGGAAATTTCATGGGTGAATCCCTGTGGACAATTCTCCATCCATTGCTTTCTCATTACATGACTGCAGACACAGCCATACTACTTAAAGCCAGCCTCCTTCTAATTTCAATTTATTTTAGCATAAGCACTCTTTTTCATACGGCTTCCAAATTCCAACTACAGTCCTTATGGAAAAAGAAAGAAGAAAGCATCAGCTACACATCTAACATCTTAATTGATTCTTCTGCCCTCATGGACCCAAGAATCATCGACCTAGCCGCATCCGGTATTTTAGATAACCATCTGATCATCCCTTCTTTTATTTTGCGCGACCTACAACAGCTTGCCGATCAAATCGATGAACAAAGCAAAGCAAAAGGACGCACGGCTCTGGAAATCATCAAAAAATTAGAGACTATCCCCCATTTGAATCTCCGTCATTCCGAGATGGATTTTTCTGATATTGATACACGTACAAAATTAAATCAGCTTGCAACAACACTTTCAGCCAAAATTTTAACTGCTGATATGAATCGTACACAGCAGTCCCCCGATGAGACACCCATCATTAATATGCATTTCCTTTCTAATGCTTTGAAGCCTATGACACAAACAGGCGAATGCCTCACAATCAAAATTCAAAGATACGGAAAAGAACCCCGCCAAGGAGTTGGGTATCTAAAGGATGGCACAATGGTGGTGGTTAATGGAGGGGCAGAATTTATTGGGGAAGAGATTAAAGCCTACGTTTTATCAGTTAAGCACACGGCATCTGGCCGCATGATCTTTTGCAACGCATCTGACGATCAACTGGCAACACCAGATCTTCCGATGCACAATCTTGCAGACCTTGAAATTAAGCCTAAAAACTACTTTACTGTGTAAAGTTCTTGCTTGCGGAGAATTGAAAAATGGCCATTCTGGGCATTGGGAATGATATTATTGAGGTTCAGCGCATTGCAAAAAATATTGAGCAATACGGTCAAAAATTTCTTGACCGTATCTTCACCACTCAAGAGCAAGCTTACTGCCTAAAACACCGAGAATCGGCACGCAATTTTGCCGGACGTTTTGCCGCTAAAGAAGCGATTGTCAAAGCATTTGGCACAGGCTTCGGCGCACATGTTTCATGGACAGATCTTGAAATTTTGAATGATGCTTCTGGAAAACCCCACGTGCATTTATCCGCAGCATTGGAGCTCCAGCTTCCACCAAACACACAAATTCTCATTTCCATTAGTCACTGCAAAGCATACGCAACAGCTGTTGCGATTTGGACGGATGAAGCCAAACAACACAGTTGGTTTGGCCTCTAATTCTCTTATATTCCGACGCCGAAAGGATAAAAAATGGAGAGAACAAATTGGCTTGCCGCACTCGGACAGTTGTGAGCATATGCTCGAATCGCATACTCTAGACCAACCGTGGCTGAGGACTCTAACAGATATTGATATTTAGCGCCACAATCAACGGATTGATGCTGAACACCTCCATATCCGTGAAATCTATCCACATGTAAATTGCCAGGTCCTAACCCCCACAAAGACCGCACAAAAACGATCCACTGATGTTGATCCCAATGATTGTTTTCCCATTGCAGATTTGCACGAATCCAAGGCGCCCCATGGTCAGCAATTCCGACGCCAAATAATCCCCACCAACGAGACGTCCAAAATTCTTCACAGCTCATCTCTTTTCCCCATGCAATATTTGGCTCTATCTCAAAACCACCATGATGGAAAACACTGATGTCGTGTAAACCCTGCTTAAAAACTTGTGTAATCACCACTCCAGTCACGAGACTTAACCGATCGCCAATGGCATCATTCCACCATAAATAACGGGCGAGCAAGCTCAAATGATCAAAGCTAAAACTATGACGGCGTGTTGTTAGAAAGCCACACTCAATCTCACCGCTCAAATGATCTAGAACAGGAATCGATAAACTCCCATCTAAAAAGTAATCGGTTGAAGAGTAGTGACTGGAGCCTTTTGCATTGACAGAGCCATACGTTTGAATACGGTTATTCAGACGGCCTTGAATTTCCAAATTACGACCATACCAAGGAGAAAAATCCAACGCATCGCTAATCGAAATAGAAAAACAACACAAAAGGAAAAATGAGAAAACAACTAGTTTTCGCATTTTTAGATATGCTCCCGTGCTGAAAGTTCTCTCTCTGCTTCAATGGCAGCCATACAACCTGATCCGGCAGCTGTAATCGCTTGTCGATACACATGATCTTGCACATCTCCACACGCAAAAACAAGTTCCTTGCTCGTTTGGCAAGTTCCTGGATTCACTTTGATATAGCCGTTGTCATGAAGATCGACTTGATTCTTTAAAAAGGTTGTATTGGGAGTGTGCCCGACAGCAAAAAAAACGCCACCAGCTTCTCGCTTAGTTTCTTGATTCGTTTTTAAATCTTTTAAAATGACATGCCTAACGATATCATCACCCTCAATGCGCTCAATGACACTACTCCAAAGGATTTCAACTTTCGAATGATTTTTTGCGCGCTGTTGCATGATTTTGGAAGCACGCAATTCGTCACGTCTATGCACGATGTACACTTTACTTCCAAATTTTGTCAGATATAAGGCTTCTTCAATCGCAGAATCTCCCCCACCGATCACATACAAGTCCTTATTTCTAAAAATAGGCATTGCTCCATCACATACCGCACAAGCTGTGACGCCCTTTTGCCAAAATTCCCCTTCATTAGCACCGGGAATATCTAAGCGATTGGCGCTAGCACCAGTTGAAATAATGACAGCGTCCGCATGATAAGTCGTTTTTGTTCCACGCACGACGTAAGGATGTTGACTAAAATCAACAGATTCGACGTCTTCACTTAATAAAGTCGTATTAAACCGAAGTGCTTGTTTCCTAAAACTGTCCATTAAAGCAGGGCCTGTAATGCCTTGAGGAAATCCAGGATAATTCTCGACTTCAGTCGTCGTCATCAATTGCCCTCCCGCAACACCAGAATAGAACCCTTCAAATAGAACGGGTTGTAGATTTGCACGGGCAGCATAAATGGCTGCAGTATATCCAGCAGGACCCGAGCCAATGATTACAATTTTTGCTTTGTTCATGATTTCTCCTAGGATTACAGGGAATAGCGATTCATTCCTTATTTATGGTACAAAATCACCTGAATTAAAGAAAGTCAGGAAATCGATGCTTAGCATTGGATTCTTATTTTTTTTGATATGCAATGTAAAAAAAACAACATCGTCCAGAGATTGATTCTGTATATTCTTTTGAATGGCGCTCAAAATTGAAGCAACAGAAAAAGCCATTCCAGGCTGTAAAAGCTAGTCCATTACGCTCAAGGTTTCTTTTTAAACCGAAGAGTTATTACTACAACTAGTTTACCACAAATGTATTCTATAAATCTATTATTAAATACTTTAAGTAACTATCTCGCTAAATGAATCGATCTTAACATTGGATTTTCATATGTTTTTTTTCGCTCTTCTAAATTTTTTATCTGATTTCCCATATACTTCTGGATTTTTTCGTTTATTTCATTGGATGTTCGAAAGCCATATCCCCAAAAAAAGTTTTGCAAACGAGAGAAAATGCGTTTAATCGCTTGGGGATGTGTCGAATTTTGATCTATTTTTTGATTTTTTTGACGTGCAATGTAAGCTGCAATGTCCCGAAACAAGATCGCATCTTCCAGGGATAGATTTCGCATATTTTTCTGAATCGTACTTAAAATTGCTGCAGCAGAAATTTTTTTTTCACTTTTCAGAAGAGGCGGCTCTCCAACCGGCAAAACTTTTTCACCATTGCGCTGATAAACAATCGTGCCATGAGATGAGAAATTATCTGGATTTTGAAAAGCTTGTCGCACTGCACTTAGGGGCATTTTGGACTCCAAACTTTAAATATCTTAAGTCATTATTTTGTGATGATAGTATCAAAATGACCTCAATATTACCATTTCAAAAACTTAAAACGAGAATCAGTCAACCGGATGCAGTCCTTCTCAGCCAAAAAAAATGTTTTTTTACCTGGTTTTGGGCAAGCAATTTTCAATCATATTTAGAATCATTTTTTATTCTGAACATAAAAAGTTTTTGTTTTTAATAAACAACACACTAAAAACATATAAATATAATAACTAAACACGCAAACACATAAAATTATTTTTCTTAAAAAGAAATATCTCTTGACTTTGTGTAAATAATCCATAACAATTATCAAAAATATAACTTTCAAAGTTGGTGTCTTTTTTCCTTCAAATGCACCCTTTAAGCTTTGAAAAATTAAGATACCAATACTCTAACGTGAAATTTTATGGACTTATACGCTTTATCCGCCTTTCTTACCTACTTCGTCATTCTTGCTGCAATCGGTGTGGTCGCACACCAAAGGCTGCGAACCTCTGCTGACTTTATTTTAGGCAATCGCTCTTTAAACTTTTGGTTAACCGCCTTATCTGCACATGCCAGTGATATGAGTGCGTGGCTTTTTATGGCACTGCCCGCGGCCATTATGCTTGGTGGTTTATCTCAATCCTGGATTGCATTTGGACTTTTACTTGGAATGTTTTTAAATTGGCAGTATATCGCCAAAAAATTACGCCAAGAAACGGAAAAATATAATAGCTTTACGTTATCGAGTTACTTTGAAAGTCGCTTTAATGATCGCAGTGGAATTATCCGTCTTCTCACAGCCTCTATGGCTTTGATCTTCCTGACATGCTATTTATCGGCAGGAATGATCGCTATGGGCCGTTTATTTGAATCCGTTTTTGGAATTGATTATTACGTTGGCTTGACCATTGCGATGTTCGTGGTTGTCTTTTATACATCCTTTGGTGGCTTTACAACCATTGCATGGATTGATCTTTTTCAAGCTTTATTCTTGCTCTTCATCATCGTACTTGTTCCGATCATGGCATATTTACAATTACCGAATGGACTAGCAACGATCGCTCAGGCAGCAGCTGCTCAAGATATTCATTTAGGTTTCTTTCATAAAAATTCGACGGAATCTTATTTCAGCATTATTTTTCTCGTTTTAGGCTGGGGATTAGGATACTTTGGAATGCCTCATATCTTAACTAAATTTATGGGAATTAGAAATCCTGAAGAAATCAATAAATCCAAATATTTAGGAATGTCTTGGCAAATTATCGCCCTGGCCGGTTCTGTTGCAATTGGATTTATCGCCATCGGCTTTTTTAATGATCCATTAGACAATTCTGAGCTTGTGTTTATTGACATTGTGCAAAGCTTATTTAATCCATTTACAGCCTCTTTTATTATCTGTGCCATCCTAGCGGCTAATATGTCCACAATGGACTCTCAAATTTTGGTTTGTGGTTCAATTCTGAGTGAAGATCTCTATAAGCACATGTTCCGTTCACACGCATCTTCGAAAGAACTGTTACTTGTTTCAAGAATAGGAGTCGTCATCATTTCTCTTATTTCTTTGAGCATTGCATTTAGCAATAACTCATCGATTCTCGACACAGTATTATATGCATGGTCTGGATTAGGATGCTCTTTTGGGCCGCTTGTTTTAGCCGCATTGTATTCGAAGCATGCGAATAGACAGGGAGCTATTGCAGGAATCATATTTGGAGGTGTCACGGCAGGAACATGGCCTTTAATCAATCGCCATTTATTTGAGCTCCCTGTTCCTCCCATGGTCCCAGGATTCGCCGCCAGCTTACTAAGCATCGCACTCTTTTCGTACCTGACAGCGAAACCTGCTCTTACAGAAGTGAATGAAAAGCCTTAAGATAAGAGTAATCCGATTCCTTGGAGCGTGCCAAAAAGCAAATGCAGCAAAGCTCCTCGGGCTAAAAATCCATTATAGACAGAACTAGGTTCTGTCTTCCAGATATCCTGAATAAGACGGGCGGCCAATGGCAACAGAATCAAAGGCAAAATCGCTGCTACGTAAAATCCTGCAATTACCCACCCAAGATTCAAAATAAACGGACAAAAAACCAAAAAAATAATCTCTTTTCGGACGAATGCTTTTCCAAATCGAACAGCTAATGTCCGTTTATTGACTTTGGCATCACCCACAACATCTCGCAAGTTGTTGATCGCAATCATCACCGTAGAATGGAATCCGACTTGAGTTCCGGCAAGCAAAGCTAGCACACTTAAATACCCAGTTTGCAGATAAAAGGCAGCACAAGTTCCCACCCATCCAAAGAAGATGACCACAAACAAATCCCCCAATCCTGTATAAGCCAAAGGAAATGGACCTCCCGTGTACAAATAACCACAAATGGCTGAAACCATCAGTGTTAGCAAAAGGATAGAGCCTCCTTTTAAAACCAAAGGGATCCCCACAAGAAGAGCTAAAAAAAAGCTCAATAATCCCGCCCATAAAATTTGTTGAGAGGTTAATAACCCCAATTGTGTGACCCGCACAGGACCTAAACGAGTTTCATTATCTGCACCCTTTTGAAAATCTAACGCATCATTTACGAGATTTGTTCCTGTTTGAATAAAAATTGCAGATAGAAGGGCAAAAAAAGCGATCCACCCATCAAAAGATTTTGTCACCCCTACAGCTAAAGATGTGCCAACAAACATCGGAACAAAGGATGCCACCAAGGTTTTAGGACGTGCCGTCAAAATCCAAGGACGCATCTGTTCCAGTTGCGCAGCCAAATTTTTACTAGACATAAGAAATATTCCTCAATTTGCAGGGCATAGACAAGCTATGCCCTATCGATAGGTTAAGGGAGACGTGTAAATTGTGAAAAGTCAGGTTTTCTTTTCTCTAGAAAAGCATTTTTGCCTTCTTGAGCTTCTTCACTCATGTAATAGAGCAACGTCGCATTCCCAGCAAGCTCTTGTAAACCAATTTGACCATCGCAATCTGCATTGAAAGCACTCTTTAAGCAACGCAAAGCTAAAGGTGAATGCTGAAGAATTTCTCGACACCACTCCACTGTAACCTCTTCCAATTCTTCATAAGGAACGACATGATTCACCAATCCCATATCTAAGGCTTCTTGTGCATCATACTGACGGCACAGATACCAAATTTCACGCGCTTTTTTTTGTCCAACAATTCGTGCCAGATAGCTACTTCCAAGACCTCCGTCAAATGATCCTACTTTCGGACCGACTTGTCCAAATTTGGCATTATCTGCAGCAATCGTTAAATCACATACCACATGTAAAACATGTCCCCCCCCAATAGCATAACCCGCTACCATTGCAATGACCGGTTTTGGTATCGAGCGGATTTGCTTTTGTAAATCGAGCACGTTTAAGCGAGATACTCCATCATTGCCCACATATCCTTCGCTTCCACGAATTTTTTGGTCGCCGCCCGAGCAAAATGCATCTTTACCTTCACCCGTCAGAATGATGACTCCAATATCGGGATGATTACGGCAGCATTCAAAAGCCTCTTGCATCTCCATGATGGTCTCTGGACGAAAGGCATTTCTAACATGTGGACGGTTGATGGTTATTTTTCCAATTCCATCTTCCGTCATTTCAAATTTAATATCTTCATACGTTTTAACTGTTTTCCACAGCATAGTTTCTGTTGGCATGATGATCCTTACGTTATAATGTTTTTAAAAAATTGACGACATGTGATTCAAATTCTACAGGCCTTTCCCAGGGAACACGATGGGCAGCCTCAGAAATAGTCAAAACTATCGATTTGGGATGCTTTAAGTTCAGTGTTTGAGCCATGAGCACATATTTAACGTCCATTTCTCCAACAATCCACAATATCGGTATATTCAGGGATTGAATTTGAGCTTTCAAATTGTCCTGATTGCTTAGAGACCAAGTCATCAGAGCATCTACGAGCTGTTCACGAGAAAATGCTTCTTCGTTTCTTCTAAAATGGGAAGGAAAGCCTCCGAAAGCAGACTGAGCATTCCATTTGAGTAGTAAATCTTCCCATTGTCCTACCTTAAAATCTTCGGCCCAACGCAAATCCGCTTCTCTTCGACTCGTTCTTTCATTTTCACTGTGCAAACCTAAATTGCCTGCGACTAAAATAGCTGCCGACCACAGGGGCGGAGATGCTAAGAGAGCATGCATGGCTAAGCGAGAACCCAAAGAGTATCCCAGAAGAACGCGTTCCGAAGTTTGATATTTCTCCCGAATATGCGCATTAAACGATTCTGCCCAACTTTTAAATCCTTTTCCTTTTACGTAAAAAGCGTGATCAAAAAGATTTACTCGGTGCAAGTGGGTTGCTTGCTTTAAAGACTTAAAGGTATCCCAGTCAGAAGGAAGCCCCAAAAAACCGTGCAAAGCATAAAGTGAAATTGTCATGTATTCTCACAGGGTTTCCAGTTTTTTCCAAAATCGAGTTGTCGCATCATGATCTGGACGCAATTCAATCAAGGCATGGCCCTGAGGATCTAATTGAGCGGGAATTTCCTCCCAAAGCATGTAAGGTATATTCCAAAATGAAGCAAAATGTTGGAAAGAAAGTTGATGCCCATTTAAAAAAATATCTTCTTTATACATACGTGAAAAGATTTTACCCCCATGATTATTAATCACAATGATTTGAGCAGAAACATTTTGCAATTGATGTAAAATCCAAGGACCCGCCAAATCGTACAACGTGGTCAAGTCTCCTAGCAAAGCAAATTGAGGTGTATTTGGGATGCACCATCCCAAAAATGTTGAAATCTGCCCTTCAATTCCGCTTACGCCCCTATTCGCCTCTACACGAATATCACGGTATTCATTGATAGCCGCCATATCCCATTCACGAATAGGCAAACTATTTCCAAGGTACATTCTGGAATGACGCGGCAGTAAGCGAGAAAAAGAGGCAATCATCGCAGGCTCTGCACACGGTTCTTCTGCACACAGGGCTTGAAAAGCCAATTGATATTGCCGATCTGCATCAATCCAATTTCGAGCTGCTCGATCAAAAGAAACTAAGACATCATAGTTTGCGAAAAAAGATTTTAAAGATGTTTGAATATGCACACCACGGTTAAGACCCGAAAATGGCAATTCACTGATAGAACAAACATGCACATGTTGTTTTTGATCTTCTAGATCACGCCACAATCGAATTGTCGGAATCCCTCCAATGCGCAAAATTCCATCAATTTCATAATCCGCTTTTTCTGCGTATTTCCATAATCTTTCCGTCCGTGTAATACGAAGATGCTGTAACTTGGGATTTTCTCGTAATCCAGAGATTCCTTCTAAGTAGCAAGGGGCCCCCAATTGCACTAGAAAATCGACGACAACGTCTTGATCTACTGTCTTTAAAGCGCTCACCACAACTAGAGGTTTTTTAGACACCATAAAAAATTGATCTAATAAAGCCCTATTCAAAGGATTTTCAGGTAGGTATGAAGCTTGCAAAAGCTCTTCTTCATAATGACGAAAGTCCACCACCTCAGCTTCTTCGGAAGCTGTTCCACTCGGATCTTCAAAGCAAATATTGACATGTGCCGGTGCCCTTAAATCCCACCTTTTAAGATGGCATCTTTCTCCGTCTGCAAGATCTTCAGAAAATACGGCATAAGGACCATATAGCCCCACTTGTTCAGCTGTTTGAGGAGCTCCAGTCCCTCTTAATCGACGTGGCCGGTCAGCTGTAATAGCCAGTAAAGGCAAACCCGAGTAATATCCTTCCATCATAGCTGGTAACAATTCCCCCGCAGCAGTACCTGAAGTTGTAATCACGCCGACAGGACGTCCGGTTTGCTTGCTTCTTCCTAAAGCAAAATACCCGGCAGATCTTTCTTCAAACCATGAGTAAACCTGTACACCAATTGCTTGGTTTAATATTTTGACGAAATCCGCATTTCGAGAACCTGCACAAACACAAAATTCTCGAACCCCTTTTTTAATCGCCTCTTCAAGGACACTTAAAGCTAGAATTTTGCTCATATTCCAAGCATTTCCTTAATTGATTGCATTTTTAAATTGATCTCATTCCATTCGTTACGCATTTGGCTCTCTGCAACCACCCCGCAACCAGCTCCTATCATCATCTGTTCTGCGTTCCATTGAACATTGCGAATGGAAACAAAACAGTTTGCCACGTTTGCGTAAATATACCCTGCTGGAGCCCCAAAGCGGCCCCTTTCCACAGTTGTTTTGTAATTTTTTATCCACTCTAAGCTTTCGTTTTTTGGAAAACCACCCAAGGCAGGAGTAGGATGCAGTCTGCGCACAATTTTCTCAAAATCTTCTGAAACATCCAATTCAACTTCGATCGGAGTGATTAAATGCGATAAAAAAGGCAGGTGTAAAGCTTTTAATTCTCCAATATGAATCTTTCCTAGAGAAGACAAAGATTCAACAATCCCTTGGACAACAACATCATGTTCATGCAATTCCTTGCAATCAAATAAGTTATCTATATCTGAACGCCCTCTTGTACCCGCACAAGCATGCGTATAAAGCATATTTTTTTCTTGTCGCTGCATTTTGAATAGGACCTCAGGCGTTGCGCCTAAAATTCCGGAATGTTGATCCCAAAATCCGTACACATTCACCGGTTGAGCGTGAGAATAGTGCAATAAACGATTCAATGATCTCTGCAACTTTTCACGCGTCATCGTCGAATTTGAGAATTCAAAAGCATAGGGAACAGCCTTTTCCATTTTGCCCTGTTGAAATTTATTTTTTAGATCCTCAAAACCATTCATAAAATAGGTTTGATCCCGATTCTGCCACTCAGAGATAGTCGACTCAATGGGTTCTAAAAACTCTTTCAATTCCTCATAGGATCTCTCCTCCCAATAGGCATGCTTAAACCAGGGAGATGCGAGTTCTAAAAAAAAGTCAGGAAAATAAAAACAAGGCGAAGAGGAACAAGGTGAGCTTAGCCAGGTACGCGCCCCATAGCCAAGCAAAAAATTACCATTCTCGTTACTCATGATGGTTCCGTTCTTTAAAAAGGCGTCACATTGATCAAATCCCATTCCACTCTCTCTTCAACACTGTTAATTAGTTTGTCAGATTACATGCGATTCGCTCTTTTTCGCAATTTTTTTGCTCAATTGTGACCCTCATAAATACTTTCAACTTTTCTGATAATTTTTCTTGCCAATCAAGATAACCCTCCTCACTTACACAAGGGCTTTTCTCGAGAATCCGTTCAATTTGCTTACTTAAGGGTTGATCAGGATCATATACATAGGCTAAACCTGCTTCGAAAAGCCGCTGCTTATTTCCTTCTTCACAGAACTTTTGGATATGCATGATAAGCATCGGCAATTGCACTTTGATGAGCTCGGCAACAGTCGCGCCTCCTGGTTTTGAAAGCATCAACGAGCATATATGCATGAGCTCATTTTTTTCGCTTGCAGAAAGATACCCTAAAATGGCATGTCTAGGCAAAAAATTTTCTAATTGAAGCTTACTTTTTAATCCTTCATTTCTCCCGCAAATAAAAAAATATTTTTTCGGAATACCATCTGAAGGTTCATTTTTCAAAAGGTGAAAAATATGCTCCAATATTCCGACTCCGTTGGCACCCATTTCAATCAAAATACCTTTCTCTTCTGTGCTTAAATCCCATTTGTTTTTGATTTGTTCTAAATCTTCAATTTTTTGAAATTCTAGGCGCACAGGGTAGCCAATGACTTCAAAAGTTTTATCGATTTCGTCAAATGAAGATCGCGTCAATTCGGCTATTCTATGGATCGTTGCTGTCCAATCACCTTTGAAATTTCTCTTCTCCATAGACTCAAAAAAAGTCTTAAAAAATCGAGGAGAAAATGAAGGCAGCCAAAACTTGACCCTCTCAGAGTCTATTTTACCTAGATACTCCTGATGAAAAAGACATAGATCGTGATCGCAATACAACATTCTAAAAGGGATATTTAAGGAAAGCAGATTAAAATCATCGGGATAATAATTGCGTGTAGAAATGATTAAATCGGGCTGAAGCTCTCGTAACTTTTTCTTCAAGGCAGCGCCTGTTTGATGCGGAATGTATTTCGCCACTTCTTGGCACATCAGACTTTGTTCAAGTAAGCGTGCATCTACATCATTGTACTGCTGCATCAATCTAAAAACCCCATCTGTCGTATACTTTCCCGTGGCAATTTTAATCGGATCGAATGTTTCAGCAAACGTTTCATAATCAATCATAACTGCTTCATAAAGATCTGGAAATAGATCCAGATAGCCTCTAACGGCCTGGGCGACCGATAAATTCCCTCCTGTAGAGGTCGTTGTAATAATCGCAATTTTTAAAGGCCTTTTTTTCTCGGAGTATTCCAATGACGGAATTGAAAACGCCTTTAAAAAATTCTGCACACCAATTTTTAGAGAACGATGCAACACAAAATGCTCTTCATCGAGAGCTTTTAATAAAGCTTTTTCACCATAAGGTGTACCTAATTGCTGACAAATCTTCAGCAGAGCACGCTCGAAAGATTCAACGTCGGTTAAAAAAGAAGCTATGTGTGTTTCATAAGCCATATAAATGACATCTGCCCAATCTGCATCCTTTAATTTATAAGACAATTGCTCATGCAGGGAACTTTTAAAAGGAATTTTCTCAAAAACGTTCCCTTCAACATTGATCAAACAGTCATCTTGAATTGTATACAAACTTTGCACATGTTCTAAAACAGACTGCTCTGCAGCTGCAGTGGAAAGATAAAAAAGCATCCATAAACCAAGTATTTTTTTCATTGTGATATCTCCCCAACGTTTTCCCATTATAGACTACCTTTAATCCAGGTTTAAACAAAACCAACTCTTGCTAAAGATCATTGATCAGTGCTATAATTAATTGAATTTTATACTTTTAGGTCATATGAATTTGCAACTTCATCAACAAATCGATCTTTTTATTCGCTCCCTTGGTTCTTTTGGCGAGGGCGTTGGCTCTTATGAAGGATTAACTTTCTTTGTGGAAGGGGCCTTGCCTGATGAAACGGTGAGCATTCAAATTACTGAATTAAAGAAAAATTATGGTCGAGGGAAATTATTAAAAATCCTTACACCTTCACCTGATCGTGCCACACCTCCTTGCCCAATCTTTCGTCAGTGTGGCGGTTGTCAATTGATGCATTTAGGTTACCCTAAACAGCTTGAAATGAAGAGACAAATTGTCCTCAATGCTTTAGAGAGAATTGGCCACCTAAAAAATATTTCCATCGATCCCTGTGTTTCTTCACCACAAGAGTTGGAATATCGCAATAAAATTCAATTGCCAGTCATGATGAAACCTGATGGACTCACAGTCGGACTATATGCACGCAATTCTCATACAATCATCCCCGTCGATCATTGTTTAATCCACTGTGAACAAGGGGAAAATGTTTACCAATCCGTCTTAAAACTTCTAAAACAATCTGATATCGCGCCTTACGACGAACGAACAGGCAAAGGAGTTTTGAGACACTTATTGATTAAAAGTGCTCTTCAAACATCAGAAAGTTTGGTGATCCTTGTGACTTCTCAAGAGAAATGCACATCTCTTCAAGCTTTAGCTCAACAAATCATGCAAGCCTGCCCCGAAGTTAAAGGAGTCATTCAAAACATTAACCGAAAGCGAGACAATGTCATTTTGGGAACAGATTGGCACACTTTAGCAGGGAAGTCTTATATTCGAGAGATGATTTGTGATCATCATTTTCATATCTCTCCTTCCGCCTTTTTTCAAGTCAATCCGGCCCAAGCAGAATCGATTTATCAACATGTGCTATCCCTTGCTGATCTGGATAAAACCAAAACTTTCTTGGATGCCTTTTGCGGCGTTGGAACAATGACCTTAATTGCGGCCGGACAGGCTAAAGAATGTATAGGAATTGAATGTGTTCCACAAGCAATCGAAGATGCGAATGCCAATGCTCAACTTAATCAAATTTCGAATGCCGTTTTTTATTGTGATCATGCTGAGTCTAAAATCCAATCGCTTAAAGATATCGATGTTGTCTTTTTAAATCCGCCAAGGAAAGGATGCGAGGAGTCTTTATTGAACCGTTTAAAGATCGTTAAACCAGAAACCATTCTTTATATGTCTTGTGATCCCGCAACATTGGCTAGGGATCTTAAAATTCTTGTTCAGCACGGCTATCAAATCGAGCAGGTCACGCCTTTTGATATGTTCCCACAAACAGCTCATGTCGAAACTGTTGTAAAATTAACTTTGCATCACTAAACAAGCTTGCGCAATAGCGAATTCTTCTTGTGTATGGATGACTAGAATGCGTGTGGGAGAATGCGCATCTGCCACATCTTGATTTGGAATGCAATTGCGGTTTGCATGTTGATCCAAATGGATCCCCAAAAAGCTAAGACCTTTACACGTTTCTTCTCGAACTAAAGCGGCATTTTCTCCTATCCCCGCCGTAAAGATCAACACATCCAAACCCCCAAGAGCAGCAGCAAAAGCTCCTATATAAAATTTTAGATGATAAATAAACATCTCAAAGGCCAGTTTTGCTCGCGGGTTACCCGCTTCCATTTGTTGGATAATCCATTGCATATCTCCACTCTCCCCACTTATCCCCTTCAGTCCTGAGCCATAATTAAGTAAATGGTTAAGAGAATCCACCGAAGTCTTATTGTCACGCAACAAATACAAAAGAATGGCTGGATCAATGGAACCCGTTCGGCTTCCCATCATTAAACCTTCAAGAGGTGTAAAACCCATGGAAGTGGTCAAGCTACGTCCTTGATAGATCGCGGCAGCCGAGCAACCATTGCCCAGATGACAGCAAATCATTTTTTCGGTGGGATATTGATGCAACATTTCGATGGCTTTAGCAGTACAATATTCATAGCTAATTCCGTGAAAGCCATATCGACGAATCCCCTGTTCTCTCCATTCATAGGGACCAGGGTAAGTATAGACCTCTTCACTCATCGTTTGATGAAAAGAGGTGTCAAAAACAGCAATATGCATACTGTCAGGAAAGAGTTTTTGAGCCGTTTCAATTCCTTGTAGGCCAGGGGGATTATGCAAAGGAGCGATCGAACAAAGAGACTTTATCTCGTTTTTGACCTCTTCGGTTATAACAGTCGGCTTCAGAAGTTTTTCCCCTCCATGCACAATGCGATGACCAACTCTGGCAATTTCTGTTGGACTATGTAGAAGAGGTGTCTCCCCTAACCAAAGGCTTTCTAAAAGAGGCTTAAGCCCTTCGTAAAGTGAAGATATCTCAATCAACTCCTCATGTGAGATCCCTTTTTGAGTCATTTTACGAACAAAAATGTTCTCTTTTCTTCTAGCTAATGTTGCATTCCATAATGTATCTAGACGACCGTCTCCTTTTTTAAATAGAGCAGCTTTAATACTACTAGATCCGACATTTAAAACAAGAATGTACATTTTCTCTCACAAAATCTTATTATATCTTTATTAATAAATAACAAATGAATTATTATTTTTAAATATAAATAACTAAAAATAAGAAATTATGTATACACCATATCTAAGTATAAATACTGCATCCTATTATAATAATTCTGAACAAACGAATAGTTATAATAAATTCGACAGAACTTTATATGACATTTTTAAGAAATACGCGTCTCTCCCAGGTCAAGGAGAAATCATTGTATCAGGTTACGTGCTTCCCGATGGCAAAGGGGATTACTTTCACATGCTCTCTATGATCAAGCATTTGCATAAAAAATTCCCTGAACGCCATATTCACTTAATCGCAAACAGCCCTACTGTTCATGAAGGCTTATTGCCTGCACCAAAAATCGACCGGTGCTCTTATCAAATTTCCTATCAAGCTGAACCTTTTCAGGAAGAAACCTTACAAAAAATCCAAAAAGCTGCGCTATGGATTTCAGGTCCAATCAGTATCCCTTGGGAATTAAATAATCTTGCGACTGTAGAAAAACAAAAAGGGATCAATATCCATGAATATGACGAAGATCCTTCCACGCCTGGACATGCTGGTAGCTATAACCAGTGGAAAAATTCTGTTGTCATGGGTTTAGGTACCGAAAGCCACGGAATATTTACTTGTAATCCAAAAGTTTTTACTTGGGAAATGCTTGAAAATACCCAACTGAAAATGTTGTTATTCGAAAATGCACAACCCAGCCAAGAAGAGATAGAAACATATCTTTCGTTAAGTGATCTTTTTTTCTGTTATATGAGCACCTTAAATAAGGCCGTAAAATTTATTCTCGATGCGGTTGCATTTACTAAGCTTCAAGAGAAACAAAAATCCATTGACATCTGCTTTCCATGCAAAGGTCATTTGCATAACATTGCCAACTTTCTAGAGAATGAGAAAGCAAATCTTGTCAGACAAAATGTTGGTTGCATTAAAGTCATTGCCTATAAAGGAGATCAGATCAAAGAGACATCGATCCCCATCAAAGATAATGGACTTCAAATCAGAATCATTGACGTTGGAGCTTTGACTAATAAAGACTTTAAAATTTTAACACAACTAAGTGCGCCTTTAATTGGTTGCACCGGAGATAATTCTCTAGCAACCGCTCTTTCTTATGGAAAAATTCCGTTTTATGAGACAAATCCCCACAAAGCGCGTTTAGCCGCTAATTTACTTCGGCTCGTAGAAGAAAAACTTGGCGAGGATTCCGAACTTTATGAATACCTTTCAACCAAATTTAATGCGTTTAATGCATTTGCACAATTCCCTGAATTTTCTTCTAAAATCATTGAAGAAGCAAAAGAATTAGGTTGTTATATTCGAGAAAATCGTTCATTTAATTCCACCATTCAAGGAATTGCTAATTATCATTTATATCGTTTGCAATATCCTCATTTTGCTGCAAGAATCGATGAGATTCGCAACCAATTTCTTCGGGAAGAGATGACTATGGATGAGGCGCAGGAACAAGTAAAAAAATTAGTTGAAGACAAGGCAAATGAACTTAAATAAAAAAATCTTGTCATATCATTTTAGGCGAATGGGTGGCATGTAGAGCGCTCATAGGAAACATCTTGATTTCTCTCATCAAGTTATGGCAAACTTATTGTTTCTTGGAAGAGTGGCAGAGTGGCCGATTGCGTCTGTTTCGAAAACAGATGTACTAGCGATAGTACCGGGGGTTCAAATCCCTCCTCTTCCGATCCGTTGCCATTTAAAGCTCATAACGCTTCCAATTTATTTCCAACAAATCGAATCAAATGATTAACACCTTTTGCTTGGTCTTTGTATGTTTGCCCAAGGTTGTCTAAAAGACCGATTTGGAAATTTCGAGTTAATTGTCTTGCCGATTCAATACTCAAATACCTTTTCGTGACCTTATCCATCTGAAAGAAGTCTTCTTCCAAAAGCTTACCCGTTTTGTATTCTGGATCATTAACCGAATTGGTTAAAAAAGCAAAAACTCCCCCGGGCTTTAATATGCGCTCTATCTCGCTTAGAATAGCTAAAGTCGTTTTTAGATCAAAGTAGTGTAAAGACAAATGGGCATAAACCACATCGTAAGAACGGTAATTTCTCTTTCAAATCGAGCTGCATAATCTTGATTTTTTTTCTTATTTCTGCGGATAGATTCGCTAAATTGACAGAGATAGAAGTTATTTCAATATCCGTACTGGTTACTTCATAGCCTTCGTTAGCAAAATAAAAGCTATCTTGTCTATGCCCCGCACCCAATTCAAGTAGACGTCCTTCTTTCGGAAAGTATTGAATGGCTGTTTCTGCAAATAGGGAGGGCTTTTCAATCCAATCTTGTTCTTGGTAATTAGAATGCAATTATTTCCACACGTTATTCATAAGGTCCTTCTAGAGAGTTGTCATAATCATATAGGAGTTAGAATTCGTGATCAAAAAATATTCATCAACATTTTTATTTTAGCTGAGGGGTAAATTCAGCAAGATTATATACCCCCAATTGTTGTTCAATCTTCGCGACCTGATCTACGATGCCTTCAAAGCCCGCGGATCCGAATAGCTCATGCTCTTTATCTTCAAATTTATCTCCTAGTTTCATGTATTCTTCTTTTGATAAGAGCTTCTGAAAAGCAGGAAATAAAATAGTATCTTCACGTGCTTCGTGAGGGCGAAACATTCTCACATATAAACGTAGATAATCGGCTAAGATCATTTTTTGGATTTCATCCTTTAAATCAGCTTCTGAAGTATGTGAAAGAATGTAATCGGTCAGCTGTCTTCCAACTTGATGCTGATCTTTTAGAACCCTGACTAATTCTATGTGTTGATTTGCTTTTACAAATTGAGGAAAAACATACTCTTCTTCCAGCTTCTCATGGTAATCCTCTAAAAAATCCCTCACGATTTTTGCAGTTTTTGCCAGAATTTGTACAGGGAAGGCCTCATGATTATCGATGCGCCGCGCGATTTCTTGGTAGATTAATAAAAGTCGGTTCAAAACACCATGTTCTCTCATTAAATCTTCATTTGGAGAGATCTCTTCACTGGTCAATGTTTCTTTTTGTTCACCAATTGAGTCAGCAAAAAGAAGGGTTGAACTAAACACTAAAATGCCTATGAACGCTGATAAAATTTTCATCTCACACCTCTGATTATTTAGAATAATTATCTAAAGAACCAAGAATAAGGTGTCAATAAGGTTATAAATAGTTTTTTATCTCTTTTCTCATCGCATAAAATTTTCTGCTCTCTCAATCCAATTTAAAAGGATTGAAAAAAAAATCTGTAACATTTACAACCCTAGCACAAGACAAATGAATTTATTGTTATTTTTGAAATTTATGATAGTGAAACTTGTGATCGGAAGAATGAAGAGGATTTCTTTATGCATTTATCTCGGCGATTTAAGCTAAATAAACCATTTGTGACTTATCAAATTTTAGCTGAAGAAATTGTGATCGTTCATCTTGAAACAGGTACATATTATAGTCTCGATTATGTGGGAACTTTTATATGGAATGGACTCATGAACGGATATCCTACCCAACAGATTCTGGAAGATATCTATACCCATTACGAAGAGGTTCCCGAGACGACTGAGAAAGAAATTATTGCATTCGTCCTGCAACTTCAGGAGGAAAAACTCATTGTTCAGCAAAAAGAAATTGAACTCACATTTAACTTCTACCACCCCTACTCTCAACCACTATCTATCAAAAGCCCATTTGTATCACCATGCCTGAACAAATACACAGAAATGCAAGAACTTTTGCTTCTCGACCCTCTTTTTGAAAGCGAAGCTCAAACAATGCTGAATTTGGCATTTTCATCTTTTTAAGTCGCTTTTGGTTGGCATAAACTTGGAACAGCGGGTGAAAAAGGAGCCGCACTTAAAACAACCTTTTTGGGAGAGGAAAAAGGGAATGTTGAGATGGTGTAATTTCCATAACTAGGAACTGTTCTGCCGCTGCTATAAAGTTTAGTTTCTCCTGATTCATCTAAAATGCATACATTGATATACAAATCTTCCCCACAGCCATTAAAGAAACGGATCGATTGTTGACTATTGAGTTGCTGTCCAGCGTCATAGCTGCGTATGCACGTGGAGTAATCGGGGAGATAGCTTTTAGAATCAGAGTCTAATGGGAAATAAATGATAAAAAGACTAAAAAAGCATAAAAATGACAAAAAATTTGAGGAGAAATGAGACATATAGCCCTCCTTTCTTCAGTAAGAAATACTTCCTATCTGTTTTATTATAAAATGAACGTTTTTTTAAAGAAATATTAGAAAAATTAGGCCAACAGGATAAATTCCATGAGTATTCCAAATCGACCGCTCGACTCTTCAGAAATTTTCATTTACACAGGACCAGGAATAGATAGAGATTGCTCTCAAAATCTATACGATGAGTTTGAATCTGTTGTTGAGTCTCAATATCAAGTAAAAACTCTGGAACATATAACACATTTGCCTTGGTCAAACCGCAATCATAGCACCCTTGTGTTTCCGGGAGGAACACTAACTAAAATTCAACAGAGTTTAACACCGGAAAATGTTCGACGCATCCAACAATTTGTCACGGATGGAAAATACTTTGGATCATGCGCTGGCGCTGGAATAGCGGGGACAAAATTTTTTCTGCACACTGAATTAAAAATGCCTCTTCATATTGACTTTGAAATCCCTTCGAATAAACTCTTCGGTTTTTTTGAAGGAAACTGTTTTGGCCCTCTCTTTAATCAACCGAACCACGATCCTGCCTCCCCTCTTCAATACCGCGCGGCTTTAGTTAGATGGATCGGATCAGAAAATTCACACATAAAAAATCCTTTTTCTATTTTTTCCAATCACGCCATCGGTTTTCAAATGCCTTTTAACACTCAACATGCAAAAGTCATGCTTGAGTATGAGCACAAAGTCCCAGCAGCACTTGTCTGTAAATTTGGTGAAAGATGGAATGTGGCGCTTATCGGAAATCATCCAGAAATTCGAGGAGAACATGTCGAAGAAGAATATAAGAAATTTAAGCAAGAAACTGATCAAATCCTTCTGAATGAGCACTTGCCTGCAGACATGCAAAAAAAACTAGATGATTGGGAATCCGAAGAAATGGAAAAAACCATCGAAATATTTAAAGCGCATGAGAATGAGCAAAAATTTGTTTTTAAATCGCTTTTGAGAGAGCTCCATGTTCAGGTACGTGACTAATCATGCACATGCGAGGCACAACGAAATCCTGTAGAGGGACAGCAAGTATCTGCTGATAACGGCGCAGCTGGGCTTCCTGCACACACACGCACAATGTCATATTTTCTCGCAGAATGATGTTTTGCATGGACAACGGCAAGCTTTTTTTCTTGATTTTCGAATCCCCGCGTATAGGCCGTTGACGTCCATTCCTTGATTGAATCATCCTCGGAAAGATTTAGCATGTGATTGCGTGCGGCGCGCATCCACTCTGCTTCCGAAGGCAATCGTTTTCCTACCCAAACTGCATAAACTAATGCGTCTTTGTAAGACACATTCACAACAGGCTCATGCTCTTTCCCTACAGGGATTTCACCATCCTCCCAGTGAGAAGGAGCGGGGTAATTTGTCGCCTCCATAAACTTTTTATATTCTTTATTCGTCACGCGATCCCGATCAATGTAATAGTCGGGGGCTTGATGAATCCGTGCAGAAACAAAGACCATCGCTTCTTTTTCTACGGGACGAGCTTTTTCAACGTGAACATTTACCCCGCTATGCACTTGCTTGCCTGTTGCTGGAGATTTGAATTCAGAAAATTCCGCTGTATGAGTTAACGCCTCTTCAAATTCTTCAGCAGATAAAAAGGTATCAAAAATATCAGGATCAGCTGCTAACTCTTCGAGATCATTATTCTCAAAGTAGTTAGGTTGTTGAATATCGGGATTGATCTCTAAATTTCTCACAAGGGGATCTCCAAATGAAGTGTGAGTTGTACTTTTAACAGGATTAAATGCTATGGGCTGATAATTTTCGGGGAACGAAACTTTCCAAGTGGATTGATTTGATTTAGACACAAATTCAATGTCAGAATCTGCCGCTTCGCCAGCTTCTAATTTAGATTCATCAATATCAAAGGCTTCTGCAGTGATATTAACACCTATTCCGTTATCTTCTTCCAAAAGCATATCGTCTCGTTGCTTACTTTTGGAGTCATCACCTAGAAAAATAAAAGCAATTTCAGGAGGCTCATTCTTTTCAGGTTCTGTTTTAGCGACTTTTTCTTCCGCGTGTTGCACTTTTTGCAAGGAAGGCTGTACATTGATTTGAACGCCTGGAAGCCGATTTGTTAAAAGATCAAAATCAGCCTCTTTGTTTTCTCCGATAGGTTGACTGACCTTTAATGAATCAATTTCATTCCAAGGAAGTCGGATAAGCCGCGAGGTGTTTCCTAATTTTGCGACGAATACAGGCTCCTTGACAGAGGAATAGGGTAGCTCTTTTTGTTCTCCTGTTGCATCTGACAGTGTTCCGTGCAATTTGCCGTCGAAATAGAGACTTTCAATGACATCCGATTTTAGAGTCATTTCTCCCTGCTCGTTTGTGACAGAGATCGGATGATTCCCTAACGCGACTGTTAACACATCCCCATTTTGTAGCTTCAGACAATAAAGCTTTTCTTTGGGTTTTTTTGGATCTCGTTTTTGATCTTTGAAGACAACCCAATGCACTTTGTAAGGAAAAATCACTTTTTGTGGCTCGTGATCGGGAGATAAAATAAAATAATCTTTAGAAACCTCTCCCTTAAAGTGTAAGCCTTCTTGTGTCACAAGTTCCATTTTGGTTTGCCCTTGATCTTGCAAAAAGACGAGCGCCACAACATCTGAAGGAGCAAAGCTAATGGTTCCAAAGGGATAGCTCAATTTGGGGATTTTTTCAATGGTCCCGGATACGTGTGTACCATCCAGCAAAACAATCTGATCGACATCTGACGTTAGCTTTTGAATATCGGTCCATTCTTTTGCAGAAAAATGGGCGTTTGTTTGCAAAGGCATCCCTCCATCTAAATTCATGGCGACGCTGGCAACCAAACAAGCGGTTATCATCATTTTTTGCATATTATGTTCCTTCTATCACGTCTAGTTATTGAGCTGGGTTATCCATCAAAAAATGTTTCAAAAATTCTTTTACAAGAACTGCTCACAAAGTGCAATCCAAAAAATCAAAAAAAACAAAATTTTTGCTTTTTTGCGAGTAAAATATTCTCTATATCTATAAAATAGGTTGAAATTTTTTCACAGTACTTGCTGATTTATCTCATCTCGATTAAAATCGATAGTGGAATTTTGGGTTTTTACCAAAATCTTTAAATTAAATAAAATTATCAATCTATTCCCACGTATAAAAAATAAAGTGAATAATCGCCAAATCATTTTAAAAAAAGTTAAGGTCCATAACCTTAAATCTATCGATCTGACCATCAATCCAAACCAACTGGTTGTCTTCACCGGAGTTTCTGGATCAGGTAAGTCATCTTTAGCTTTTGACACTTTGTATGTGGAAGGACAACGCCGCTACATCGAATCGCTTTCCACCTTCGCGAGACGACAGCTTGGCGATATGGCAAAGCCAGATCTGGAACATGCGTCAGGAATTTCTCCAACAATCTCCATTGAGCAAAAAACAGCCGGACGCAATCCCCGTTCTACCGTTGGCACTATGACCGAGGTCTATGATTACTTAAGAGTCCTTTATACCCGCATTGGCGTTCCTCATTGCCCTGTCAGTGGAGAAATTGTTTCCCCTCAGAGTAAAGAGCGAATCATCAAAACCATTCAAACCATGCCCGAAGGGTCTAAGTTGCTTATTCTCGCCCCTTTTGCTCGTGGGAAAAAAGCGGAATTTAAGGAAGATTTCCAAGATTTATTACGCAAAGGCTTTATGCGCGTGAGAGTAGATGGACAAATCGTGAGTTTGGAAGACTCCATTACCCTAGATGGTTCCGTCGCCCACGACATCGATATCGTCGTCGATCGTATTGAAGTTAAGCCCGATAATCACTCTCGTATTGCAGAATCTGTGACGCATGCTCTTAACCTGAGTCAAGGGGAATGTATTGCCCTAACAGCAAATGGTGAAGATGAGCAATTTTTTTCAATGCACGCCTTCTCTCCAAAATCAGGCCTTTCCTATCATTCACTTGAACCTCACGATTTCTCTTTCAATAGTCCCGCAGGGATGTGCCCAAGATGCAGTGGACTCGGCACAGTCGTTGAATACGATTTAGATTTGATTATTGATCCAACTTTAAGCATCGCCGAGGACTGCTGTTCGATCGGAAGCTCCTATCAGACCGTCAAGTATGGCAATATTTATGACAATCTGGCTGATCAGTTTGGATTCAGCGTGCATACGCCTTGGAATAAATTAAGCGAACGTGCCAAAAAAGTTTTTTTATACGGGACTGAAAAAAAGTGGACTAAAATGCAATTTGTCCACCCTGTCACTGGCTATACTTGGATTGACCGTGTCCAATGGAGAGGCGTTCTACACGAAGCCCATACTCGCTATACAGAAGCAAAAAGCGATACCTATCAAAAGAAGATGCAAAAACTCATGCATCAACAAGTTTGTCCGGAGTGTCACGGAGAACGCTTAAAGCCTTATCCTGCAGCGACTGAACTCAATGGTAAAAGAATCTCTGCGCTCTCTGCTATGACAATTGCACAATGCGTCCAATTTTTTGCTAATCTCAAGCTTTCCAAACAAGAAAACTTAATTGCGAGTGAATTGCTTAAAGAGATCCAAGAGAGACTCCATTTTTTAATGGAAGTCGGTCTACATTATTTGGCTTTAGATCGAACGGCCCCCACCCTTTCCGGAGGAGAGGCTCAACGTGTTAGACTTGCTTCTCAAATTGGATGTGGATTAGTTGGAATTACCTACATTTTAGATGAACCTTCGATTGGATTGCATCCCCGCGACAATAAAAAATTAATTGCGACCCTCAAACATCTGCGAGATATGGGTAACACGGTGATCGTTGTGGAGCATGACGAAGAAACCATTTGGGAAGCTGATCATATTCTAGATTTTGGACCTGGCCCTGGCGTATTAGGGGGCGAAATAGTTGTCGATGGCGATTTAACCGACCTTTTAACGAATCCCGTTTCCTTAACAGGCGCCTATCTTTCTGGTCGTAAACAAATTTTCATTCCTAAAAAAAGGCGTAAACCACAAAAAGAGTCACTTGAAATTCAAGGAGCAACACACCACAATTTAAAAAATATCGATGTCAAAATTCCTCTGGGCGTTTTCATCGCAGTCACCGGTGTTTCTGGATCTGGAAAATCCTCTCTCATTACAGACATTCTTTATCCAGCCCTCTCGAATCATTTGCACGGAGGCGACCATCGTGTCGGTGCGCACAAAGGGATTCAAGGCATAGAGGCAATTGATAAAGTCATCGCAATTGATCAATCCCCTATTGGACGTAATCCACGCTCAAATCCTGCGACCTATATTAAAGTGTTCGATGAAATTCGGGATCTTTTTAGCATGCTGCCTGAAAGTCAGGCGCGCGGATATAAACCGGGTCGTTTTAGCTTTAATGTGAGAGAAGGCTCCTGTTTGAACTGTGGTGGAATGGGCCTTCTCAAAGTGGACATGGATTTCCTTGATGATGCCTGGGTCGAGTGTGAACAATGCAAAGGAAAGCGATTTGACCACGAAACATTATCTGTTTTCTACAAGGGAAAAAACATCTACGACATCCTAGAGATGGACGTGTCTCAAGCTCTCGCTTTTTTTACAAACATTCCTTCGATCAAACACAAGCTAGAAATGCTGCAAAAAGTGGGAATGGAATACATTAAACTTGGCCAATCCTCTACAACCTTATCGGGCGGTGAAGCTCAGCGCATTAAATTGGCCAAAGAACTTGTACGTCCATCTACCGGAAAAACACTTTATATCTTCGACGAACCTACAACAGGGCTTCATTTTCATGATATCAAACACTTACTCGAAGTCTTACATGAGCTTGTCGAACGTGAAAATACTGTTTTAGTGATTGAACATAATACAGATGTGATTAAGACGGCAGATTGGATCATCGATATCGGCCCCGAAGGTGGTGAAGAAGGAGGTCGCGTTGTTGCGACAGGAACGCCTGAAAAAATTGCGAAGCAAGAAACACCCACAGGAACAGCCATTCGCACAGCCCTTGAGCATTGCTTTGAAAAAAAGGCCCAGGAAGTCTTAGCAAACAAGCAAAAAAAGAAAAAGCAAAAGAAGCTGACTCCTTCAAAACAGGCTATCCAATCCATCACAGTAGAAGGAGCGGAACAAAACAACTTAAAGTTGGTGAATGTCACTATTCCAAGGGAAAAACTTACCGTTTGCACAGGCCCTTCAGGCTCCGGAAAAAGCTCACTGGCTTTTGATACCATTTACGCGGAAGGACAAAGAAGGTACATTGAATCTCTTTCTCCTTATGCACGCCAATTTGTCAAGCAAATGCCTAAGCCTAAAGTACAACATGTCGAAGGCCTTTCTCCTGCGATTGCGATCGAACAAAAATCGCACGCTGGAAATCCTCGTAGTACAGTCGGAACCATGACTGAAATTTATGACTATCTCCGAGTCCTCTTTGCCCGTCTAGGGATTCCTCATTGTCCAGAAACTGGTGAAGTCATCAAAGCGATTAGTAAAGATCATGTGGCTGATCGAATTTTGAATTACCCTTTGGACGAAAAAATTCAAATTTTGGCTCCCATTGAAATCCGTAAAAATGAAAAATTTGCGGAAGTGATCACACGCTTAAATAGGCAGGGATTTGTCCGCATTCGTTTGAATGGGGAGTTTTATGAATTAGACGCTGAACCTGAATCCATTCCCTTTGATCGAAAGCGCAAAAACGAGCTTTTTCTTGTCATTGACCGTCTCAAAGTTTCACCAACGATTCGACAACGCCTTTTAGAAGCCATTGAAAATGCCTCCGAAAAAGGCAGTGGAAAATTAGTCGTCATGCATGAAAAGGGCGATGAACTTTTCAACCTGTCTTTTGCTGTTGAAAAAACGGGCAAATCTTATCCTGAAATTACACCTCATACATTTGCTTTTAACACACCTGAGGGAATGTGTTTAGATTGCCAGGGCTTAGGCTATCAATATGGAGCGAATTTAGCTCAAAAAAATGAAGTGATGGATCGTTCTATTGAAGGACTCATGTATTGGTTATGGGGTGAGAACACCACCCATTCTACCTTGAACTTTCTAGATAAATTTTTATCTGAAGAACAGATTGATCCCTATTGCCCCCTTAATCAACTTCCAGCTGAACAATTACAACTTTTAATGAATGGATCCGAAAAGCTTTATACATTGATGCGTAAAGGAACTCCCCCATTGACTTTCCGCTGGGCAGGGATTGATCACGTGCTTTCAAAAATTGGGAAACACGGAAAAGGTGAGCTTAAGAGTGGCGTACTTCCTCTCCTTGATGAATATGAATGTCCTTCCTGCGGAGGGTCTCGCGTTAATCCTCTCGCACGGCATGTCACCATCAATAACCTGAATATTCACCAAGTTTGCCAACAACCAATCGAACAAACATTCCAATTCATCGATAAACTTGTTCTTAAACAAGAAGAATTTAAGCTTTTGGACGAAGTTAAAACCCAGCTGTTAAATCGCTTACGTTTTCTCTGCCAAGTCGGTTTACATTATCTCGCATTAGAAAGACGCGCACCCACACTTAGCGGTGGAGAAGCTCAAAGGATTCGTCTAGCTCGACAGCTAGGTAGCGGCTTAACGGGCGTCTTGTACGTGTTGGATGAGCCAACAATCGGTTTACACCCTCGAGACAGCGATCGCCTGAATCAGGCATTGCAAGATCTCAAAAATTTAGGAAATACCATGCTGATGGTGGAACATGATCCTCGCTCTATTCAAAAAGCGGACTACATTCTCGATTTTGGACCTCAATCTGGAGAGCACGGCGGCCATATCACTGCACGTGGAACTTATCAGGAAATTCTACATAACCCGCAATCTTTGACAGGCGCTTATTTATCAGGAGCTAAAAGTATTCCGATTCCTAAAAAGCGGAGAAAAGCTGTCTTGAAAGACGGTATTGCAATCGAAAAAGCGACGCTACATAATTTAAAAAATCTTTCATTGAAAATCCCTAAAGGCGTGTTTACCTGTTTAACTGGAGTTTCTGGATCAGGAAAGTCCACCTTATTAGGACAAATCCTCGTTCCAGCTTTCGAAAAAGGACTTTTAAAAACAGACACTGTCGAACTTCCAGGGGCTAAAGTATCGGGAATCGAAAATTTTGATAAAATGATTTCGATCGATCAAAATCCCATTGGTCATACAGTACGCTCAGATGTCTGTACGTATGTAGATGTATTAACGCGCATTCGGGAATTTTTTGCTTCGATTCCTTTGGCTAGATCTAAAGGATTGCAGCCTAAGCACTTCAGCTACAATCATCGCAAAGGAATGTGCACAGCTTGCTGGGGTCTAGGCTACCGACGCGTCGAAATGCATTTTCTTCCAGCAGTTCAGGTCATATGCGATGAATGTAAAGGACTTAGATTAAACCCGATAAGCTTAGAAATTGCTTATAATGGGAAAAATTTGGGCCAATATCTACAAATGACAGTAGACGAAGCCCGTGTTGCTTTTGAAAACCACCCTCGAATTGTCCGCATTTTAGACACCCTTATCTCTGTGGGGTTAGGCTACCTGCAATTAGGGCAAGAAATGGTCACGTTATCCGGCGGAGAGGCTCAGCGCATTAAATTAAGCCGCGAGCTCGCCAAACGCTCCACTGGCAAAACTTTATATTTGCTAGATGAGCCCACTACGGGACTTCATAGTGACGATATCGATAAATTACTTAAAGTCTTACACAAACTTGTCGACAAAGGTAATACTTTGGTTGTTATCGAGCACCACTTGGATTTTATCAAGAATAGTGACTACATCATCGATCTTGGGCCTGAAGCAGGAGAAAAAGGTGGCGAAATTGTGGGAGTTGGTACTCCTGAAAAAATTGCCACACATCCAACTTCTTGGACGGGCTTTTATTTACGAGATACATTAAATTAATATCCCCTTCATTTGATCTTTACAATTACAGTTCATTATTAGCATATAGAATAAACACCTCAAAATAAAAATCTATTTATCGAAATAGACATCGTTCCATTTTATTAAGGAAATTTTTATAATGAAGAGTAAGGCAATTATTAATTTAATAAAATAAGGCATTTTATGACTTACAATAATAATATCAATGTATTGCAAGCAAAATCCTTTGGTAAAGATCTTATTGCCATAGAAAAAGATGGCAATACTTTAAAATCAGTTGGTTTTCTCGGAAGATTTATTAGAAGATTGAAGAAAATGATAGGAAAAAATTCCTACGAAGACTGCAAAATTACAAAAATTGCTTCTACAATGAAAAACATGGTAGACGAGCACCCTAGTGATGAGGTAGGAAAGAAAATTGTCCAAGATAAATTTAAAGAAATTCTTGGGTTAAAAAAAATCAAGCCTGAAAACAAGGATCTTGTCCAACAAATTTTCTTTGAAGTATTTCCAAAGGAATCTCTAAAACACGATCTATTGGAAAAAGGATTTGGGGCTCTTGATAGACGTTCGTTTGATGAGATTAAAGAGCTTATTGATTTGCTTACAGATAGAGAATTAAATGAGGTATTGCTTAAAGAAGATTCTCTCAATCCCGATAATAAAGATGCGCTCCCCCTTATCTCAACTGCGATTATGGATATTTCAGATCCAGCAAAAGCATTGTCTATTGTACAAGAATTACACGCTCGAGGTATCGAGCTCAATAGCAAAGCTGTAGAACATGGTGAAGCATCTACCCTTTACGAATTAGCACTTAGAAAAAACTATCGAGAGGTTGCAGAATTCATCGCCGCAGAATTGGGATTTCCACCCAATGCAAATGTTTCTACCGATGCCGAATTACAGAGAATCAATTTGATGTTGGACAGATTAAATGATGCAAAAACAGAAGCTGAAGAAGAAAGAATATTTAAAGATATAAATGACCTCACTGAAGAAGGCAAACTCAATAATGTTTTCAGCTTAACAACCAAAGATGGCTCTGTTGAAAACCACACTTTGTTAACAGCAATTTATACGACTTTGGATGATGATGAAAAGAAATGGAAATACGTTTCTTATTTAATCGAAAAAGGTGCGGATTTAAATATGAAAATTGGTGAACCAAAAGAATCAATCGGAGCTTTACTTTGCCGAGATTTTATTGATGAATTTGCTTCTTTTTCCCCCACTCAAATCTCAAATAATGTGGACATATTTGGTGAATACCATGCGGATGGCGAAGCTGGTTTAAAATTTGAGCTTCTTGAAAAAGCCATTCATGATCAAGGAGATAGGAAATGGGATATCATTTCTCGCCTGTTTGATAGAAATGTAGATTTAAATAGAGAAATCGGACCTGAGGATTCTAAGGAAAAAATTGGCCATTTAGTTTTGAAAGATCTTGTTTCTGAAATTGACAATATTCCCACGGCTCAGATTTTAAGCATGATCCAAGATTTAAAAAACTATAATCTCATTAATTTGCCTGTTCAAATCCAAGATGAAAAAAACATCCTCATAACAACATTATTAGTTGAAGCTAACAAAAAATTAAATAAAGATGGGAAATCAATTGTCGTTAAAACCTTACTTGAGAAGGGAGCAGATCCAGCTTTTCGACCTATTATTGTAAGTCCTTTGACTGGTGTAAATACTCAACGTTCCGATCAAATTCCGTAGGATAGAGGGGGATTACTCCATAAATTGTTCGACAAATTCCGATTGCATCACGTTTAGGATTTCACTTGTACTGAATCCTTTACGAATTAATGATGCAATGGCCTTTTGTCGTTGAGAATAGTCGGAAAGGTTTCGTTTAATGGCTTGTCGATCTAATAAAAGTTGAATTTGTTTTTTACGGTCATCTGCACCGTAAAGAGATTCAAATAGATCAGGCAAGCCTTCAATTACAACCCCCTTAGCCTTCAGCTTCTGCGCAATGATGTGGGGCCCCCATTTCTTAGCCGCTTGCGACTTGATCCAACGCTCGCCATGGGATTGATCATCTAGATACCCTTTTTGAGTCATCTCATCAATTAGGCGTGTAATGGTGTGATCACTGACTAGAACTTTCAGTAAAGATTGTCGCAATTCTTGAGTAAAGTAACTTCTGACAGCCAATTTTCGCAAAACATACTGTTTAGTTGCCTGGTATTCCATTTCATAAAATTGTTCTTCAAAAAGGGAAGCCGCTAAACACTCTTGCGGAAGAGAGGGTTTGTGCCCCCAAATGGAGGTATGAATAGACTTCCATTCTTCTTCATCTATCGAAACAATTAAATGGCTTTTTTTGGCACTTGGAAAACATGTTATTTTCATCATGGCTAGGCTGTCCCTTCATTTTTACCCACCAGTATTTTTTTAACTCCCCGATTTGCGACTCTTATTCCTTTTGAACTAACGCCTTTCACTAAAGTTTCATTAAAATCAAAATCCATTTTAGAAACTTTTTGTTTCAATTTAGGAATAAATTGTATCTCTAACTTCACATTAGGTTGTGTCGAAATAAATTGCAATTCTAAGTCTTCATCAAAATAGCGGTAAATTTTATCTAAGATAAATTGGGAAATGATAAAACGTTTTGCAAAACAAAAATGCGATTTCGGATCTTTAACCAATACACTAATCACCGTTTTTTTATCTGCACATCCCACATACACAACCTTTTTATGGTCTGTTTGAAGGTATTGCTTTTCCGGAATATTAATGACTGTATATGTTCCGTCATCAAAAAGAATTAACACCTTATCAAAATTGGTGCATTCAAATGAAAGCTTCCCTGTTACTTTAGTCCCTAAAAACCCAGTACTTGGATCAAAACCCACTGTCATTTTCCGCGTTGCAATTGCTCGCATATTAATTTCTTCAATCGACGTGATTTCCGTGCGACGCGGGTAATCTTTTGCATATTTTGTCAAAAGCCCCCTTAAGTAATGGATTGTAAACTTCTTGACGTTCTTTAAATGCTTTTCAACTTCAATCAATTGTTTGTCAATGGCATGAATTTCTGATAGATTTTTTTCTAAATCAAATTTAGAAATTCTTCTGATTGGAATGCTTAGCAAGCCTTCTCTATCATCATAATGTGGAATGCGCGTTAGCTGATCATGAAAGGGCATGAGTCCTTTTTCGATGATTTCATGCACTTTTTCATAGGAAGTGGCATTCTCGATATTCTTATAAAGACGATTCTCAATGAAAATTTGCTCGAGTGTTTTAGCAAAGATTTTTTCTTTAAATCTATCTCGTTCAAGCTCTAACTCAATACGAAGATATTCTTGTAATTTTTCAGCATGTAATTTCAAAATAGAGTCAACATCTGTCTCCCATGGCAGATCATCTTTGATCACCACAATTTGGGAATGAATGGCCACTTCACATTCGGTATAGGCATAGAGCGCTTGAATCAATTCTTCGGCATATTGTCCACGCGGAAGCTTGATTTCAATTTCCACTTTTTCTGCTGTGTAATCATTGATCGCATCGATTTTGATTTTTCCCCGCTTAGCCGCTTCATCGATGGAACGGATCAAGGATTCAGTGGTCGTGCCATAACAGATTTCCGTGATCACTAATGTTTTTGGATCACGAACTTCAATCTTTGCACGTAATTTAACCTTGCCACGCCCTTGATTATAATCAGAGGCATCCATGATTCCTCCGGTGGGGAAATCTGGGAAAACAGAAAACTCACGATCCTCTAAAATGGCGATTTCGGCTTCTAAGAGCTCCTCAAAATTATGTGGGAGAATTGAGGTGGACATTCCCACGGCAATTCCTGTCGCGCCTTGCATAAGCAAAAGAGGGATTTTTGCGGGCAGAACGATGGGCTCTTGGTGCCTTCCATCGTAAGATGGTGCATAAGCGGTCAGATCTGGATTAAACAGTGTTTCCTTGGCAAGCGCAGCAAGGCGTGTTTCAATGTAACGCGCTGCGGCTGCTGGGTCGCCTGTAAAAATATTCCCAAAGTTTCCTTGCTGGTCTAGAAGATAACCCCGGTTGGCCATATTGACAAGAGCTTCTGTAATGGGAGCATCACCGTGGGGGTGATAAGCCATCGTCTGACCAGCAACATTGGCGACTTTATGTAGCTTCCCATCATCCATAGACCATAGAGTATGCAGGATACGTCTTTGTACAGGTTTTAATCCATCGATAACATGCGGGATTGCTCTATCTAAGATGACGTAAGATGCGTACTTAAGATAGTGAATCTGCATTAATTGCTTAACATCTTCCATACATTATCCTGCTGTGCGAGCAGCCTCCAGAGTCGGTTCTAATTCGTTGATCAGATTTTCCATGATGAACTGTTTTCGTTTAGGTGTATTTTTACCCATATAAAAATCAAGGGTTGTCTTGATGTCAGAAAACAAACTGATGGTGACTGGAATCAAACGAATATCTTTTCCTATAAATTGCTTAAATTCGTTTGGAGAAATCTCTCCAAGACCTTTGAAACGTGTGACTTCAATCCCTTTTTTCAACTGTTTAATCGCCTTGTCCCGTTCTTCTTCAGAATAGCAATAAAGCGTTTTTTCCCGATTACGCACCTTAAACAAGGGCGTTTCGAGAATAAAAAGATGTCCATTTAAAACAAGCCCTTCAAAATAGGTCAAGAAAAAGGTGATCAATAAATTGCGAATGTGCATTCCATCCACGTCAGCATCTGTAGCTAGAATCACTTTTTGATAACGGAGATTTTCAATATCATCCTCGATATTCAAAGCACTCATTAGATTGAACATTTCTTCATTTTTGTAGAGCTGATCAATCTTCATTCCGTGAACATTTAAAGGCTTTCCTCGTAAAGAAAAAACAGCTTGCGTTAGCGGATCTCTTGATGCCACAATCGAAGCACTTGCAGAGTCCCCTTCTGTCAAGAAAATCATCGTTTTTTCCCCAACGTCCGCTTTATCCTGCGCATGGTATTTGCAATCGCGCAGCTTTGGGATTTTAAAAGAAATTTTCTTTTGCTTTTCTTTGGCTTCTTTTTTTACCGCTGCAAGTTCTTTACGCAATTTTTCGTTAAAAACGATCCGCTCAATGATGCTATTGGCCGTCGAGGAATTTTTATAAAGCATGTTGACAACAGCATCTTTGACTTCTTGGACAAGCGGCCCTCTCAATTCTGTGTTGCCGAGCTTGTTTTTTGTCTGAGATTCAAAAACAGGGTCTTTGATCCTGACTGCAACCGTTCCCACAATCCCTTCTCGTAAATCCACACCTTGGAAGTTCTTTTTAGAGTATTCATTCACCCCTTTCAAAATCCCTTCTCTAAAAGCAGATAAGTGGGTTCCTCCATCGGAAGTATACTGCCCGTTTACGAAAGAGAAATAGCTTTCCCCATAGCTTTGTGTGTGTAAAAAAGCAAATTCCAGAAGCTTTCCACGGTAATATAGAGGTTCGTATAAACGATCTTCGGTGACTTCTTCGTTTAATAAATCGAGTAGACCGTTTTCAGAATAAATATCCTGCCCATTATATTCTAAAATGAGCCCTGTATTTAAATAGGCATAATGCCATAGCCGTTTCTGAATATATTCGGGCTCAAATCGGAATTTCTTGAAAATTTCTTTATCGGGGATAAATTCGACATATGTCCCATCGGGCTCGCTTGTTTTTTGAGATTTCTCTCTGATAAGCTTCCCTTGAGAAAATACGGCTTCCATAGACTTGCCTTCTCGGTGGCTTCGAACTAAAAAGTGACTGGATAAAGCGTTGACAGCTTTTGTTCCCACACCATTAAGACCAACGGAAAATTGGAAGACATCGTCATTATACTTGGCGCCTGTATTGATTTGACTGACGCAATCAATCACTTTTCCAAGGGGAATTCCCCGCCCAAAGTCCCGTACAGAAATTAACCCTTGCTCAGGATCTACACCAATAATGATCCGATTCCCATGCTTCATAATGAATTCATCGACGCTGTTATCGATGACTTCTTTTACCATAATGTAAATTCCATCGTCCGGATGAGATCCGTCACCTAGACGTCCAATATACATCCCGGAACGCAAACGGATATGTTCTAAGGCTCCGAGAGTTTTTACACTGCTTTCATCATATTTTTTTGCCATGATTCAAACTCTACTGCTATATAAAATAAAGAAACGTGCAGAATATAATAAACGGAATTCAGAATCCAGATATGATTCATTTATCGAGGAGAATCCATGAGCCAAAGCTCTCTATTTGCGAATAAAAATGTTCTCATCACCGGTGGTACAGGTAGCTTTGGACGCACCTTTGCCAAAAACCTTATAGAAGAAAATTTATGCAATAAAGTGATCATTTTTAGTCGAGATGAGTGGAAACAATGGGAGATGAAACAATCGAGCCCCCTCTTTGCCCATCCTAAAATGCGTTATTTTTTAGGCGATATCCGCGATAAGGAACGTTTGCGCAGGGCGTTTAACGAAGTCCATTTTGTGATTCATGCGGCTGCACTAAAACAGGTCCCAGCGGCAGAATATAATCCTTCTGAGTTTATCAATACGAATGTATTGGGGGCAATGAATGTGATTGATGCGGCGATTGATTGCAATGTTGAAAAAGTGATTGCGCTATCCACAGATAAAGCTGTGAATCCCGTTAACCTTTATGGCGCCACTAAGTTATGCTCGGACAAACTTTTTGTCGCAGGCAATAGCTATGTGGGTGCAAAAGGAGCACCAAGATTTTCGGTCGTTCGTTATGGCAATGTACTAGGAAGTCGGGGAAGCTTGATTCCTTTCTGGAGAAAACTGATCGAAGAGGGTTGCTCCTCCCTCCCTTTGACAGATCCTCGAATGACCCGCTTTTGGATCACTTTAGATGAAACAGTTTCTTTTGTGCGATTCTGCTTTACCAAAATGCATGGCGGGGAAATTTTCGTCCCTAAAATCCCCAGCATGAAGATCATTGAATTAGCAGAAGCTATGGCTCCAGGATTAGCCCTTACCCACACGGGGATTCGAGAGGGTGAAAAATTGCATGAGCTGATGATCAGCACAGAAGATGCCCGCCATACTTTTGAGTTTGAAAATCACTATGCGATCATCCCTGAAATTTATCGAAATTACCCTGCACTCGTTGCAAAATATCAGCAAGGCAGCCTAAATGAAGCCTTACCGGATGAATTTTGTTATGCTTCTAATACGAACACACAGTGGCTTTCGAAAGATAAGCTCCAGGATTTACTAAAAACTATTTTGTAAAGCTCACTTCTGCAAAATAGATTGCAGACTTTTCTTCATGGGATGAGTAATAACTCACATAAAGTTTTCCCTCTCGAAAAACCATGCCGGGGTAGCTATTGTCTCCCCCGCTTGGGAAAACCAACATAGGCTGAAAGTCTTTTAAAGTCATGCTAGCTAGAACTGTCGTTCTTTCTTTAGTCTCTTTATCAATCTCTTTAACTAATCTAGCTGCAGACCACATTTGATCATTTGGAAAGACTAAAAAATTAGGCCCACCAATGCGATAATCGCTTTCCTTCCATTTCCATTTCTTATACGGAGGTAACGCGTGTCCGATCCATCCATTACCATCTCGCCGCATCAAAGCGACCATCGTGTCATTCGAAAGAAAGCGTAAAGTGGATTCTGAAGGAAAACTTGAAACATCTAACTGAGAAACTAACTGAAAATGGATTCCATCCTGAGTTTTGAAAAGTTTGACTTCCCAAGGTTGATCTAAATCTTCTAAATCGGTTAAGTGATAAGAAATGCCATAACCAATTCCTTTATGCCAGGTCACTCTCCAGATCCATTCCTCTTCTATTCCAGTGGACTGAATGGGATCCCAATGAACGCCATCTTTAGAAAAAGTTGCATAAGAACGATAGGCAATTAATTTTTCCCCTTGGTAAATGGATCCTCCCATAATTAGATACAAACGTCCATCTGGCATTAAGCCAAAATGCGGGTCACGTAGATCGATCCCTTTCAATTGCAAAATGCTAGCCGTTATCCACTGTTCTCCATTTGCACTTGTCAGAATCCGAATCGTTCCATCCACTCCCGCCGCATGACTATCAGATTCTCTAAAAACACAAAAAAAACGTCCTTGAAAATCAATCAGATCTGTAAGAGCATTATGAAGGCTTTGATCCCAAATCTTTCTCAAAGCAATAATGTGTGGTTTTGAAACTTTTTTTTTCTTAGATTTTGCCATAATGTCTGCATCTAGCCCCCATTTTCATTGACTCCACAGTACACATTCCCTCAAAAATTGCCAATTTTGATCAAAGAAGTAGCAAGAATAAGATGTTTTATCTATAAACTTTACTTTTGGAAGATCGCACATAAATGATATTGATCGGGGGTTCTCATATGCGTGTCGGGGTTGTTGGAATTAATCATAAATTAGGTGACCTAAAATTAAGGGAATCATTAGCAAAAGTATGCCATCGCCGCTTTGGTTTTTTGCCCTCCTCATATGACCTTGGTTCTTTCGTTCTTCTTTCCACCTGCAACCGTACTGAGGTGTATTTTTTTGCCGAAGATTTAGCTGCCACACACTCATATCTCCTAAATGTCCTGAAAGGAGAATTAGAAGAAACGGAAGAAAATTTTGATCAGAAATTATATTCTTATTTTAACGCAGATTGTTTTTTACATCTTGTCAGAGTAACAACAGGATTGGATAGCGCCATTTTGGCTGAAACAGAAATTCAAGGCCAAGTCAAACAAGCTTATGAATCTGCCTGTGCTATAGAAAACCTCCCTTTTGAACTCCATTATCTTTTTCAAAAAGCCCTTAAAATCGGAAAAGATTTTCGTTCGCTCTATTCATTGGGAAGAGGAATTCCTGATTTAGAGCATGCGGTGTTTAACATCGGCCAATCCAAACTACAACAACCCGAACAAGCCAAAGTTTTATTTATTGGAGCCTCCGAGATCAATCAAAAGATTTTAAAATATTTGAAGCACAAAAACGTGCAAAATATTTCTTTATGCAATCGCTCACTAGACGTCGCTCAAACACTCGCAAAAGAACATCAAATTGATATTCTAAATTGGGAAGAAATTACCAAATGGTCCAATTTTGATTGGATTATCTTGGGCACAAAATGTCCTGAACATTTATTAACGCAGCAGGATCTCTACAAAAAAAATATCAGTCATAAGCTTGTGATAGATCTTTCGGTGCCTCGAAATGTGGAACCAAAACTCGCTAGGGATCCCCGTATTACTCTTTTGAATATCGATCATATCAACCGCATATTGAAAGGACGAAAAAAGCAAATACATCATCTTCTCGCTTCGGCAGAACAATTTTTAGAAACAACGGCTTTACGCCAAATTGCTCTTTTTCAGGAAAAGGAACAGCATCGCCTCAGACTTGTAGCAGTAAACTCATGAAGCATTGATAAAATCTTGAACTCAATCAAAAACACACGGTAAGACTTATGCTGAAGTGAAATATTTGCTTAGAAATCAATTATATTTAAAAATAAATATCGACTAGCATTCCCCAAATTTAATCGCTGCTGCAATCTCCTCTTTCTCAACTAACACATTAAAAGAAAATTATGACCAAGCGGTAAGTAACATAATCTTATAAATACTTACAGGAATTCCATAAAAAAACATCAAAAATAATTTAAAGTCTTATCAGATCTATCATGACATTTAAAAAAAGCCGAATTGCATAACATCATCTATATTTATTAAACTAAAATTTGGCATCATTATTTTAGTTTAATTCTCTCTCGAAGCTCGACAGTTCTTCGGCGAAGAAGGATTAAAGCGACTTACATCAAAAAAAATATTCACGACCTTTTTTCTTGCCATTCCCTTTTCATTCAGCCATACTGCATACCCAAAACAAGAATTTTATTAGCTCTGGTTATTAGATATGGATTTAGCAGTTACATCTTCGCAAAACACTCAAGATCAAAAAGTTTCACCCATGATGGTGCAATGGCAAACCTGCAAAGAACAAGCCGGTTCAGCCATTTTGCTGTTTCGAATGGGAGATTTCTACGAAGCATTTTACGAAGACGCAGCCCTTTTAGCAAAAGAAGCTGATCTTACCTTGACTCGTCGGCAAGGCATCCCTATGAGTGGCGTCCCGCATCACTCGAGCGAAGCTTATATCGACAAACTCGTTTCCAAAGGATATCGAGTCGCGATTGCCGAACAGGTGGAATCCGCTAAAGAAACAAAAGGATTAGTGAAGAGAGAAATTGTCAGAGTGGTAACACCTGGCACAGTGATTACCTCTTCTCTTTTAGCGGAAAACACAAACAATTTCTTTGCATCCATTATCCAAGTTGGCGCCTTATATGGTTTAGCTTTTCTCGATTTGACAACTTCAGAATTCAGAGTAATTGAATTTGAACACGAACAAGAATTGCTCAATGAAGTCTGCCGCCTTAACCCTGCCGAATTCCTAACTTCTCAAAAATTTGCCAATAAACATCCCCTCTTTTTTGAGGAGATCCGCAAAAACAACCAAGTCCTTGTCAATACACACGACGATTGGCATTTCGAACACCAAGTCACTTATAATTTCTTGATTCAACATTTCAAAGTGCATTCTCTGGATGGATTTGGTCTTAAAGGGATGGTACCGGGTGTGCATGCGGCTGGAGCCCTGCTTCAATATTTACAAAGCGAACTCAGTTTACCCATTGAACATATCACAGATATTCAACCTTACACGACTTCTCAATACCTTTCTTTAGATCGCATGACGCTGCGCCACCTTGAATTGATTGATCCATTAAACCATGGAAGTCGAAAAAATACGCTTTTAGGCGTGTTAGATCACAGCCATACCCCCATGGGAGCTCGTCTTTTGCGCCAGTGGATTAAACAACCACTTCTCTCTATCCCTGAGATTCACCAGCGACAAGAAGCCGTGCAAGCTTTTTATGATACACCGTCTCTCATGCAACGAATTGGTGCAGTCCTTGAACAGGTCAGAGATTTAGAGCGTTTAATGATGCGCATTAGTTCGGGTTACGCAACGCCGAGAGATCTGGTTGCTTTACGTTTTTCTATGGAACCTCTGCCCGAAATTAAAACTCTTCTGCTCACCTTAGCAAGCCAATCGGCGTTATTAGCCACAGAAGCTCAGCGGATCGATTTCCTACCAGAAATGACACGCTTAATTGCTAATGCCTTGGTAGATGACCCTCCAGTAAAAATCACAGAAGGGAAAATCTTCCGGGATGGCTACCACCCAGAACTTGACGAACTTCGGGAAATCAGCCGAGACAGTAAGTCCTGGATCGCACGTTATCAAACGCAGATTCGAGATGAAACAGGATTAAAAAGCCTTAAAGTCGGCTTTAATCGGATGTTTGGCTATTATATCGAAGTCAGCAAAGGGCAAGCAGAAAAAATGCCTGACTCATTCCAAAGACGACAAACATTGGTCAATGCCGAACGATTCATCACTCCGGAACTGAAAAATTATGAAGCCAAAGTTTTGAATGCAGAAGAACGGATCAGCGCGATTGAAAATGAGCTTTTCCAAACGCTTCGACAACAAATTGGACAATTTTCTAAGCAAGTCCTCACAACGGCTCAGGCTTTAGCACGAATCGATTGCTTGCGTTCTCTAGGAGAAGCTGCACGTACAAACCAATACATCCGCCCTCTAGTCGATGATTCGGCCCATTTGAAAATTGTGGATGGACGTCACCCTGTAATTGAAGCTGCACATGCGGGAGAAAAATTTATTCCGAATGACACATTGCTCGATGGTTTAGATAATCGTCTCTTGCTCATTACGGGCCCTAACATGGCGGGAAAGTCTACTTATATTCGGCAGGTGGCTTTGATCACCATCATGGCTCAAATGGGATCTTTTATTCCTGCTAAAGAAGCACATGTTGGGCTAATTGACAAGGTTTTCACTCGTATTGGAGCCAGCGATGATCTTTCCAGAGGGCAATCCACGTTCATGGTGGAAATGGTAGAAACAGCCAATATTCTACACAATGCGACCTCACGCTCTCTCGTTATCTTAGACGAGATTGGACGTGGGACAAGCACTTATGATGGTATTTCAATCGCTTGGTCCGTAGCAGAACACCTTCTTATTACGGAAGGGAAAATGGCTAAAACATTATTTGCCACCCACTATTGGGAATTGACAAAACTAGAAGAGAAAATTCCTGGGGCTGTCAACTACAATGTGGCTGTACAAGAAAATGCAGATAACATAATCTTTTTACGCAAAATCATAAAAGGTGGTACGGACAAAAGTTATGGCATTCACGTTGGCAGGTTAGCGGGACTCCCTCCCTCTGTGATTACGCGAGCAAAGGAAATTTTGGTCCATCTCGAAGAAAATGCCAACCAAAAAAGCGTTTTTGAACCGTCTAAGCCAAAAAGACAGCCAGCAAAGAAAAAACCGATTTCCAATGCCTTTCAACTGACTTTTTTTGGATAATCTAAATCAGAAGGAATAACAGTGCCGGGACTTATCGCATTAGATATTGATGGAACAGTGACAGATTTTGGGGGTATCATTCCTCCAGAAGTGGTTGCCTATCTATCTGAATTAGTCTCGGATGGCTGGAATGTGGTTTTCATTACGGGAAGAACTTTTACAGATGGGTTCAAAATTTTGCAACCGCTTTCCTTTCCCTATTATTTTGCGGTACAAAATGGGGCGATCACCCTCAGAATGCCTCAACAAGAAGTTGTTGCAAAACATACGCTCGGCACAGACGTTTTCCCCGCGATGGAAAATATCTGTAAGGATGAACCGAGCGATTTTGTCATTTTTGCGGGATTTGAACACCAAGATTGTTGTTATTACCGCTCTCACTGTTTCTCTAAGGAATTACTTGAATACTTGAAAGCACGATCGGATGCCTTCAATTCCATTTGGTATGATGTCGAATCCTTTGACAACCTCACACTTGCCAACTTTCCATCGCTAAAATGTTTTGGACAGGTTGAATCTGCCTCTAGAATTTCTTATCGGATCGAAAATGAAATTGGATTGCATGCGCCTTTAATTAAGGATCCTTTTCAAAATGGGTATTATGTTGTGCAAGCCACACATGCTTCTGTGAACAAAGGATCCGCCTTGCGGGACCTTAAACAAAGACTTCGAGTTCAAACACCTGTCATTGCAGCGGGAGATGACAACAACGATATAAGTATGCTAGAGGAAGCCGACATTCGCATCATCATGGTTACTGCACCCGACCATTTACTACAAACTGCCACCATCATCGCTCCGCCTGCTCGTGAAAAAGGAATTATTCAAGGACTTCAAAAAGCTTTAAATTTGATTTAACTTTAAACAAGAGGGCCTCATCATGCTTGATACATGGACATACCCCATTACAACTGTCGGTGGACTTGTCGTCGCCTCCGACGGAGACGTTTTACTACTTTATTCCTCCAAATGGAATGATTGCTACACAACCCCTGGAGGGAAAGTTGAATTAGGTGAATCTAGAGAAGCCGCATTCATTCGAGAAGTCAAAGAAGAAACAGGGCTTGATGTAACGAATATTCGCTTTATTTCGACGCAAGAATCGATCTACTCCCCCGAGTTTAAAGAAAAAAAACACTTCATCATGAACGATTTCGTAGCAGATTTAGCACCAGGCTATTCAAAAGACGATGTTGTTTTAAATTATGAAGCTGAAAATTACCTCTGGGTTTCTCTAGAAGAAGCCAAAAAACTTCCTCTCAATCGAGAAGCTTATTTCCTACTCAATCAATATGAGCGATCTTTGCAATCTAAGCCGCACTATGGATTGATTGGCTTTGAAAATCATCAAATCCCTTGCATCATTGGTATTCTTCCACACGAGCGCGTCAATACACAATCTATCTATGTAGATCTGAAAGTGGAAGCTGATTTTAATAAATGTTCCAATTCTGATGATATTACAGATACGGTTGATTATGTTGCCTTGGCCAACATTTGTTCCGAATTTGCTCAAGAAAAAGGGTACATGCTGATTGAAAAGTATGCGCATGATGTGCTTCAAAAGCTATTGCGAGATTATCCAATCAATTGGGCGTGGATTAAGGTCAAAAAGCCCGAAGCCCTAGGATCAGCAGATTTTACGACTGTTGAACTCAAACTGTGCCGAACAGAGTTATAACATGGGCTGGATTCTTGTCACGGGAGCTGCCAAAAGGTTAGGTGCAGAGATTTGTCGCAAATTAGCGCAACAAAAACGAGCTGTTGTCATTCATTACAAGACCAGCCATGAAGAAGCGTTGCAAACGGCCGAAACCTGCAGGCGACTCGGAGGACAAGCTGAAGTGATTCAGGGTGATTTTTCTTCCACTGAATCTCTTCAAGAGTTTATTTCCAACTATCAACAGCGCTTTCTCGATACGGAAGGTTTGGTCAATAATGTCGGCAATTATTTGATTAAGTCTGCTCTAGATACCTCCCTACAAGAATGGAATGCTCTCTTTCTCACTAATTTAACTGTGCCTTTTTTAATCACACGTGAACTTATGCCAAGCATTAAAAAGCACCAAGGTGCCATTATCAATATTGGAACTGCTGGCACGCTTTCTTTTTCAAGTAATAGTTACTCTTCTATTTATCATTTAACTAAAACATCCCTCTGGATGCTGACAAAAAATTTAGCCAAAGAACTCGCTCCAGATTTGGTAAGAGTAAACATGGTTTCACCAGGGCAGTTGGATAATTCTATCGATCCTTTACATTACTCAAAATTGCCGATGAAGCGCTATGGATTCCCTTCTGAAGTTGCTGAGGTTGTCTCCTTCTTAATGAAAAAAGAAAATTCTTATATCACGGGTCAAAATATTGAAGTTACAGGCGGTTTGCATGTTTAAGCAATTTCAAACAAAAGAAGAATCTCTGCGATACTTAATCGAACAAGCCGTCGCAAGAGGAAGAAGCTTGCAGAGTCCACAAACAGGATTCGTGCATTATTTTTATCATGCTCAAGAAGCAATGCATCAAACCATTCCCATTGTGGAAAACGGCTACTTTATTTTGGCTTTGATGCGTACTAAAACAATTGAAAACATTAAAGAAGCAAAAGAACTGCTCGATCGAATTCTCATCTTTCAAAATCAATCGGGTAATTTCCCTATCTACTTGCATGAATTCCCAAACTGTAAAGATCGCTACCTCGGAGCTCATCTTCTACCTATTTTCTATTGGATTTTAAAAGACTTTCACACCATTCTCGGACAAGACTTAAAAAATCGATTAATTGAAAGCACGACGGCGTTAGCTCTTTACACTTTAGTTGCACATGAAGAGAAGCCTGGCCCTTATCACCTATCCTTAAAATGTGCTGCAGCCTGGATTGCACTGGGTGAATGGCTTAACTTACCGCATTTAGAAGATGCCGGTAATCAACTTTTAGAAACATTGAGACTTAAAGGAATAACGCAAGCATGGGGAGACCCCCATTATCTCGGCGAAATCTTAGCTAGCCTGCAAATGGTCTATCCAGAAATTGCATCCTCTCCTTGGGATTTTCTCTGGCATTACATCTTAGAAACTTGGCATTCTTCAACTGCATGCTATACAGGACCTGCAAGAAGGGTCTACCAAGCGGAATTTCAACCTCAAGGGAGCTTATACGATCTCTATTTGGGATACTTTGAAACGCACTTTTCGCAAAGACAAACGGACGGTTATCCTTACGAGCTACTTGCCTCTCTTATTCAACCTTCAGAAGACGTTTTTATTCCGACTTCCCACCTAACAAAAAATGGGTTATTTCATCAACAGCATTGGATGATGGTCAAAGAAGAAAACTACACTTATTGTTTTCTTGAAAAAGATAAAGCCTTGGATCCATCTCAACATAAAGGCTATCACCTCTTCCGCTTACTATGGGGAGCCCCTTCACATGTGCATAGTTTTGTTTTCCAAGAAACTAAATCTTTAGCTGATATTGTCTGCATTGCACAAAAAGAACATGTTGAACTTGACTTGATTCTTGAAGGCCCTCCTCCTGAAGACAACGGGGATCTTGAAGGAGAGATTAACTTCTTTGTCGACTTGCATGAAGGCCTTAAGGTTCTTGTCGATAATGTTCCGGCAACAACTTTTCAGATAGAGAATACGTTACAGCTCAAAAGTCCTCTCCTCTCCCTCTCCATCCAATTTCAATTGATGGAAGGCGAAGGCTCGTTCTTTGGCCACCTGTTAAGGGGTAATCGCCCAGCGCAAATTTTAAATAAAGGGGCTCAACGTTATGAGGCTTATGATTCACAGATTGCTATCCGAACGATTAAAAGATCCGAAAAATGCCGTATTAAAGTGCTGATTGACATCCTGAAATAAGAGCCATGCCTAGATCTTATCTGCTGATTTTCTCCATTCTTGTGATATTTACAACATCATGCTGTAAACCAGTTTCTGAGGAATATGGCTATTTTTATAGCCATTTAAATACGTTTACAAAACCTGATCTCTTTTTTAGAGAGTCCCCTTATTTCTTAGTCATTCTTGTCAATGCGCGCCACTTAGATTACACCGATAATAGATCTTTTTTGCGAACTTTGGCGAAGCATCCAAGTGATGGAAGCAAAAATAGCGACGTCGGCCATGCGTGGATTTGTCTACGAGGAATCATTGACGGGGAATATGTGGAAATCGAAGGAGGGCATACCGGTGAAACGGGCTTAACCCAAGCGAGATATTTTGATGGAATGATGGATCTTGTAGAAAAAGGATCTCCAAATCCTGTGCGTTATTTGTGGGAAATGCAGCATGATGGTTTCTTCCAAAATGGCTCAGGAGGGCATCAACCCACTTTTGCAGCCAAAATAGATCTTACGGAAGAACAATTTCACACCATTCTCACTTTTATCGAGACATATCCCTACCAGGACTATGCCATTACCAAAAATCAGTGCTCTTCTTTTGTCGCTCAAGTGGCAGCTTTAGCGGATTGGGAAATTCCTTGTGAAGTCACACTTTCAATCGATCCTCACCTTCAGATTGGTCCTGATTTGATTCCCCTATGGACCGATCCTCGCTATGCATATCTCACCATTTCAAGCCCTGATATGGTTGAAAAGAGTTTGATGAAAGCGGTGGCAACAAAGCAAGCTCAAGATGCTCGAAAGTGGTACTTATGCACCCATCCTCAAAGCTCTCAAGCTTACTTTTCTCAACTCATCGAAAGCATTCAATTAGCTCCGCAAAGAGTCCAACGGCTACTTTTATTTCGTTAAACAGTGGCTTCGGAGGTTTGGTTCAATGCCACACTATCCACGGCAATCCCCATTGCATGCATCCCATTGTCTACATGAATGGTCTCTCCTGTAATAGCAGAAGCCAAAGGAGACAATAAAAATGCAGCCACATTCCCCACTTCAATCGGCGTTAGATCTTTTTGTAGAGGTGCATTGGCTTCTGAATATTCGATCATTTTTTCGACGAAACCAATTGCTTTTGCAGCACGACTACGCAAAGGCCCAGCAGAGATCGTATTTACGCGGATATTCCATTTGCGTCCCGCTTCCCATGCTAATGTACGCGTATCGCTTTCAAGAGCCGCTTTAGCTGAGCTCATTCCTCCACCATATCCTGGAATAGCCTTTTCAGAAGCAATATATGTCAGAGAAAGAGTACTCCCCCCTGCATTCATGATAGGTCCTAAATGAGCTAAAAGGCTAATAAAGGAGTATGTTGAAGCACTTAAAGAAGCGAGATATCCTTGTCTGGATGTTTCCAAAAGGGGTTTTTGTACTTCAGGACCATTCGCTAGGGAATGAACAAAATAATCGATCTTTCCAAAATCTTGGCCGATTTGCAAAACAACATCTTGAATGGTAAAAGCATCGCATGATTTATAACGCTTATTTTCTTTTATCTCTTCAGGCACATCTTCCATTTTGTCAAAAGCAGCATCTAAAGGATAAATTTTTGCAAATTGCATCAAAGAACCATCTGACAAGACGCGAGATTTATCAAATTTGCCACTCTCTAAACCCGTTTGAAAAATCTTCATGAGGGGCGTCCATGTTCCGACAATAATCTCTGCTCCGGCTTCCGCCAATGTTTTTGCAATGGACCAACCAAAACCTTGGTCATCGCCAATTCCTGCTATAAAAGCTTTTTTTCCTTTGAGGTCTATTTTAAGCATAAATTCTCCTTCAAGTTTGAAAAACTAAAAAAGCCATTATATCAAAGGTAGGGATTTAATCCTCTCACAATCAGCGCTGCAAGATAGCGTGCTCAAGCAACCAATCTCTGTAGTTATTTACTGCTGCTTGATCAATCTGCTGAGACTTAGCCAAGATCGGATAGGTCAGTTCCCATGCCTCTCGTTCCCACTCTCGCGCTTTATCGCCCTTATCTGGATTCGCTTTAAGATACATTTCAAATGCTTCTTTTGGATTTTGTTGACAATAGGTGATTGCCTCTTGCATAGCAGCTTGAAATTTCTTTACAAATTCGGAGGAAGCCTGAATAGAATCCTCTTTCGCAATCATCACGAGTTCTTGGTGAGGTGGAATTCCCAAATCGCTCATTTTAAAAAACTCCGTTTCAATGCCCAATGAGCGCAGATGGGGCACTTCGATGTTCCAATAAGCATCATACACAGCATCGACCCGTTTGATTGCGAGCGTACTGACCAAGTCAAAACTCACGTTATGCATAGCTTTAGGGGTCAATTTTTTTTGCTTTAACAAGGTTTGCAAAGATTTAAAACTTTTTCCATCCATGCTATAACCGATAATTTTATCATTCAAATCTTCAATTGTGCGGATTCCATCATCTTTGCGATACAACAACGAATTCAGAGGTTCTTCTATCAGCACCCCAATCATCGCGATTTTAGCCCCCTTTTGGATAGCCTGTAGAGTCTCCACCATGTAATAGACCGCGAGATCAGCTTGTCCTGACATCAAATAGCTCACGCTATCGCTCGGATCATGTAGCTTCAAAATTTGAAGATCGATTCCTCTTTGCTTGAAAAAGTTTTTTTCAATGCCCACATAAAGAGCGACGTGATTGGGATTAGGCACCCAATCTAATAAAAGTCTCGTCTCTTTTATTTTTGGCGAAGGCTGACATCCAAATACAATTGTAACTAGAGCTGTCGCTGCCAAGCTATTAAAGGGTAACCGCCAAGACTTTCGATTTTTCACAGCTTTCTCTAATGCTGCCATTCCTAGATAAAGAATTGAACTAATGAACGTTAGGCAAAATAAGGCTCCAAAAGTAATTTCTAAGTCTGTTTCTCTTCTACTTTGAAGCATCAACATGCCTAAACCATTTTGTCCCCCTGCCCACTCCCCTGCAATTGCAGCTATCCCTGCAATCGCAGCTGAAATGCGAAAACCAGCAAAGATATGTGGCAACGATGCAGGAAGTTGCAGCTTAAAGAAAAATTGCCATGGAGTAGCGTTTAACGTTTTAAAATAATCGGCTAAATGTTGTGGAGTCGACAATAGTCCCTGATAAATGTTCATGGTTAAAGGGAAAAAAATCATCAGAGCTGTGGGTAATACAATAGCTGTATAGGACCAGCCAAACCACATAACCATCAAAGGTGCAAGAGCAAACATTGGAATACATTGAATCACAATGAAAAGAGGTTGCAAAATCATGCGCATGGATTCCCAAAATGCCATCATCCAAGCCAAAGGAAATGCAACGAGCAAGGCGAGAATAAATCCACCGGCCATTTCTTTTAAAGTGATGCCTGTATGAAAAAGCAAGCGATCCGATTTTTGCCAGATGCAGAGCAAAATGCGTGATGGAGGAGGAAGAACAAAAAGAAGATCTGAAAAGAAGCGACAGCAAAATTCCCATGATCCAAGCAAGAAACAAATCGCAATGAATGGAACCCATGTTTTTTTGACCATAAGTCACCCCCTCAAATAATTACTAAAGATGTAAAAGAAAGATTTATTTTGCGTGAGATTATTGCCGATCGACTACTTCTTTGCAATAAGAGAATACGCTCTCTCGCATGATTTTTGCGCTTCAACAATGCGGTGACATTTTCACGTTGCACTTACAACTTATAAAAAAACATTGACCCATACTTTCAATTTTAATATAAACCCTCTGTTTTATTCATTTTTATTTTGAAGAGGGTGACATGAGATCTTTTCTAAATCTACTAGCCAGCCTAATTTTGCTCCTTAACCCCTTAATGGCAGAAGAAGATCTCACGCCTGAACCCTCAAACGAAGTGGTTAAAATTCCCCGCTCAACGACGGATGACAGTGATGGCCGTATTTCTTTTGCCAACCTTTTAGGCCTGCCGAGTGGAATCGTTGCGGGGATGGTGAATGTGGTCACAGGCGATTTTG